>DAOTTS010000130.1:0-7337 GCA_034437735.1 Anaerolineae bacterium | reverse complement strand
GGACCGTCACGTTGGCTTCGAAGGGGTCCTTTGGATAGCTCATCTCATCTTCATAGGTGACCGCGCCTTCCTTGAGATCGACGTCAAAGAGGCCGATATTGAAGGTTGTCGCCCAGTCTGGAAGGGGAAAGACGACGGGTTGGGCCGTGTAGTGGAGCGACTGCGTGGTCTTGCCGGTCGATGGCGGCGTGTAACTGGCGTAGATGTCCAGCGTGTTGTCGCCGCCGTTCCAGCTGCTCTTGAGATCGCTGCCCATGTCAATGGTGTGCTCGACGCCCGACTCCTCACCGGTGAGCACCGTCTCCTCGCCGTTGAGCGTAAAGGTGACGTCGCCGTAGGGAGGCGATGTCGGCTCCTGCTGGAAAGCCGAGCCGGTCCAATCCACCTCGACCCGGTAGGTGTTGTCCACCGAAATGTTACTGAGGAAGTAAGCGTTGCCGTACTCGGGCTTAACCTCAATCTCGGGACGACACGAGCCAGCGGTAAACTTGAACTTCGTCTCGATGGGATTCTCGGCGCGACAGCGACCGTACTTGTAGTCGTAGGCATTGACCCGCCACTCCCACGTCACGGGGTCGCCGTTATCGGCGCAGGGCAGTTGCTCTGGTGTCAGGGGGATCTCGAGGCCGCAGTTACCGAAGCCGCCGACCTGTTGCCACGCACCGCCCTTGCGCCGCATGGAAACCCAGTAGGAGGTGTCAAAACTATCGGGGATGGGGAAGACGTTGCATGCCAGTTCCTGCGCGGGCGCCCACGTGAGCACCGGCGATGAGCCGTCCTGGGCGATGATAGGAACATCCTGAGCGCCGTCGGCGGGTTCTGGATTCGTCATGACCATATCGGGCACCGGCGCGACGTTGTAGGTCTCCGTGGGATCTTGAGTGCCGCCGTCGCTCCAGAAAATATCGTACTCGAAGGTGGCCTGATTGGGCGGCGAGGGGTAAAGCGCACAAGTGCCGACAGCGGTATACGTGAACTTGGCGGATTCGCCACCGGGCGTTCCCTCTGGGAACTTGCCGGTGCAACTAATCAAATGGTTGGTCTCGTCGTGCACGCACTCCTCAACGTAGTCACCGGGCACTGGATCGCCGCTAATGGCGACGTACGGATGCGGATACCGCATCTCAAGCTCAAAGCCGAGATCCTCATCCGGATAGGTGTAGCGGCCCCAGTAAGGCGTGACGCCCCAATTGGTCTCTGCGTGCAGGATCTCGTCGGCAGCCGGCTGACTCGCTATCTGTCGGTCAGGCGGAGCATTACCCCCGTCATCGTGCAATGCGATCTCGACATCGAACGATCCTTCGCCCCCATCGTTCGCATCACGGTTCACCAGGCGCGGCTGTGCCGCCCAGAGAGCCTGGGGGCTGCCGCGATCCGGCGCGCGCAACCCCGTGAACGCAGCGATGAACGCTAACACTATCGACGCGACGACCACAATCCGTAACCATACGTACCTTTGCATGTCAGACCTCCCCCTCATCTGCGTTTGTCAATTTTTTACCTGTGATCCAAGTTCCTACACCTGAGTGTCCCTGCGTCGTCTCTCCTCAATATCCCTCACCTCTCTATCGTGTTGCTCGCGTAACGACCGGCAGGTAGATCTGACTGATCTCCTCGGCGACAATCAACGTCACATCGGTGACTTGTGGGCTGCCAGCCACCGGCTCCTCGCTCTCCACGACGATCCGGGCCTCGTACGGCGAGAGCGTCGCCGACAGACCGGTCAAGGCGATATCGACGGTGAGCGTGCCCGGCGTGGTGCCGGTCAGCGGCTCAACGGAGAGCCACGTGGCGCCGGTGGGACTGATGGTGGCGGTCCAGGTCAGCGAGCGGCTGGCGCGGGCAATCTCTACTGTCTGTGCCGCCGGATCAGCCCCACCCTCCTCCGCCATGACAGAGATTGACGTCGGCTTGACGTCCAGGGCCAGCGGCAGGATGCGCAGGGAGTAAAGCCCTGTCACCTCACCGATCAAATAAGCGTAATCTCCAGACGCGTAGGCCACTTCCCCCGAATCCTCTGACGCTTTGTACGTCGCCACCTCCTGGGCCGAAGTGGGATCAGAGATATCGACGACGCTGAGCACGGCGTACCGGTTGAGTGAGGACTCCACCCATTCCACAGACTCGGAGGCGATGTAAGCATAGTCGCCTTCGACGGTGATCCAGCGCGCGTCGCCGGTGAGCGTGCAGGTGATAGGTGCTGCGGGAGCCGTTGGATCGGAGACGTCAAGGATGCGCAGCTGGTCATCGTACGCGACGACGTACGCATAATTCCCAGAGACAGCGACGTCGGCGGAGAGAGTGGGCAGATCACGCGCCCCAACTTCCTGGGGCGCCGTCGGATTGGTAAGATCATACGCCCGCAGGACGCCGTCGGTGAGAACATAGCCATAATCGCCGGAGATGTCCAGCGCTTGCACATAGCCGGAGATGGGAGCCGACCCCACCAATGAAGGGGCGTCGGGATTGGTGATGTCCACAACGTTCAGCGCATCGTCAGGCAGATAGGCGTAATCTCCTCGCACGGCGATGTCGCGCCCATTCACGGCGCACGAGCCCACGCCCTGAGGATCGGTGGGAACGGAGATGTCAACGACCGTGAAATCAGCGGTGGAGTTCGCCAGATAGGCATAGTCCCCGCGAACGTAGACGGACCCTTCGGATGAGATAGGGGGATCGACCTCGAGCTCACCGACCATGCGCGGGGCCTCTGGCTGCAACATATCGATCACCGTCAGACCCCAATCGAAGAGATAGAGATAGTCATCCACAGCAACGACGTCGGTGGGATCTTCCGGCACCTCAAATCGACCGACCTCGTACAGCCCTTTTGCGGAGAGATCGGAGACGTTGACGACGAGGAACTTCCCTGAATAACTTGTACTCAGAAAGGCGTGCTCCCCTACCACGGCGATATCGTAGGCCGAGGAGACGTCGGGCGTGACGTAATTCGTCACCCGGTCGGGCGCTGTGGGACTGGAGACGTCTACCACCTCCAGTCCTCCGTACCTACCGGCGCCGATGGGCGCAAAACCGGCGACATAAGCATACTCGTCGATCACCTGGACACCATACGCATCGGCGTTAGCCCCCAGAAGCACCTCCTCCGAGCCGATCACGGTGGGACTGTAAGGGGTCGAAATATCCACCACGCGCAGCATCGCCGTGCTGTAGGCGTCACCGATAGCAGAATCCGAGACGTAGGCCGTGTCGCCAACGACATCAACGCCGGTAGCGTACCCGATGTCAGTCGTACAGGTGCCCACCTCGCTAGGGGCAGTCGGCGTGAAGACGTCGATCACGCGCAATCCCGCATCTCGCCCCGCGACGTAGACGTACCGCCCGGCAACGACCACGTCTGTGGCACTCATTCCGTTGATCGTCACCGCACCCATCTCGACGGGGTGCGTCGGAGTGTAAACGTCGACGACACGTAGCTTGTCTCCCTGACCAACATAGGCCAGCGTATCAGAGATGGCGACCGACAGCGGATATCCATCGAAGAGCGGTAACTCGCAGGTGCCGACCTGCCGGGGAGCAAAGGGTTCGGAGATATCGACGATTGCCAGGCCGACCGTGCCGATGGTCACGTAGGCGTAGTCACCGGCGATCTCGATATCGGTGATATACCCTGCACCAGGCAAAATTTCGTACCCAACGCGCGTCGGATAGACAGGGTCAGAGATGTCAAGGACGGTGAAGGCGCGCTCGAAGCCAGTGTAAGCATAGTCGCCTGCACCGCAACACCCTCATTCTTACCGCCGAGATAGCTGATGAACTCCAGGGCGATGTCGCCGGGCCCGGCCGGCGCGGGATGAGTCTCAGCGTACACCGCACCTATGGTTAGAAGGACGGCCAGCATCAGGCCTGGGACCAGGACGAAAGCGATCCAAGGGTTGTGTTTCTTCATTACAGCATCTCCCCGGTATTGGTTGAAAGTTACTAGGTGCAAGTTAAAAGTTAGCCAGCAACGTGGTTTCACAGTACATCTCACCTACGCGGATGATCCGGTTTGAAGCACAAACCATCACCGCAGGATCAGCGGCAGATAGATCACTTTTCCAACTGGCGTGTGGACCGCGTCGAAGTTGTTCACCGAGGCCATGTCGTACTCACTTCCTTGCACCTCCACGACATTCACCACCATGGTATCGATGGTAGATGTGAGACCGGCCTTAACCGTCACTGTAGCTTGTGCGCCACTGGTAAGAGTCCCCAACTGACAGATGACACTGGTCGTACCCGATGCACCCACGCAGCTACCCTGGCTGGCCCCCGCCGAGACGAAGGTGACCGTTACAGGCAATGTGTTGGTCAAGACCACACCCGTTGCCGGGTCGGGACCGTCGTTATGGACGGAGATAGTGTAATCGAAGGGCGCTTCGGTAGCCAGAGCGGGACCTTCTACAGTGACAGCTAGGTCAGCCGCCAGGGACGCGACGACTTGGAAGGTTTCGGTGTCACTCGCCGAGGGATCAGCATGGGAGACGGCGCTCACCATCACCTCACTCGTAGTTTGCAGGGACGTGTCTGCCGGGACGGTGAAACTCACCAGTCGGCTGGCACCTAGCGCATCCTCCAGTGTAACTGTGAAAGTCGCGGGGGACACTAGCCAGCCACGCGTGTCGCTCACGGTGACGGTGAGGGTATCGCCCATCGTCGCCCAGTTCTGGAAGAAGAGCCAGTTGGAGACAGACGCTTGCTGGGTTGCCTGCACTCGTGAGGATGAGGTATTACGTGGCGCGTAGAGCAGATCGGTCTCCGGGATGATAACCACGTCAATCGGCTCGGTGAGCCAGGGCTCATAGTCCACGTCCAAACTGACCTCATCTCCGTCGCCCGGGCCCTCACCCCCGGGGCCGTTGGCAGCGCCCCACCAGTTGTTCTCCGCCAGGAGAACGCCCTGCAGGAAGCCATCGTAATAGAGTCCCATACCGGCATTGTCCACGATGTGATTTTCAAAGACCTGGGCGGCGCGCGCGTCAACCTTGACGCCGTGCGCACCGAGGCTGTGCTGGACGGAGTTAGCGCGAAGTATGGCGACCCTGCCTCTGAGCCCTATGCCCTGATTGTACCAGATGGAGTTGGCGCAGATCATGGTATTGTACCCGCTATCGTACAACCCGTAGTCGTCGACATCCTTGCCGTTGTACCAGATTTTGTTGGCGCAGAGCGTAGAGTCGGCGTGAGCGTAGTGGATACCGTAGTTCAGATTGGGGATGCTCGTCCCGTCGGGGCCAATGCCGACCCAGTTATGGACGAGGTGATTGTGCCTTCCCCTCCCGGAGTCCGTTCGAATTCCATGCACC
Organism: Anaerolineae bacterium; assembly: GCA_034437735.1. Taxonomy (GTDB): domain Bacteria; phylum Chloroflexota; class Anaerolineae; order B4-G1; family SLSP01; genus PWVB01. Next base: position 2,028 of record DAOTTS010000130.1, on the reverse strand, counting down.
TGGTTGTTCCCCACGACGTTTCCGCGTCCCGAGCCTCCGATCTCGTTGCCGGACGATGCGTCGAGGAGAATGCCGTATTTACCGTTGCCGAGTCCCGTGGCGCTCGCAGCATTGGTACCCACGTAGTTCCGGTAGACTTGGTTCTCGATAGCCCAGAAGAGTTCGATGCCATTTTCGCCGTTGCCCGCCACAACGTTCCCCTCAATGAGGTTATTGCGCGCCTCAAAGAGGAAGATGCCGTGCTCCTTGTTGGGCAACGAGGTATCCGCCGATGCATTCAGCCCGACGATGTTATCCCGCACCCGGTTGCCCGTAGCCTTCTTGCCGAAGATGCTGATGCCATCCCCGCTGTTACCCGCGATGAGATTGCCCGCCTCCTGTGAGCCCACCGTTCCGATCCAGTTACCCGACGCATCGGAGATGGAAATGCCGTCCGCAAGGTTCCCCAGCGCCGCTGCGCCGGTGACGTCGGTGCCGATGTAGTTGCCAAAAACTCGATTTCCCGTCGCCGCCCGCCCCACGATCCTGACCCCACTACTGCCGTTGCCTGCGATGAGGTTACCCGACTGCAGGTCGCTTGGGTCGCTCTCCGCGCCGATGACGTTATCCTGCCCATCCATGAGAAACACCCCAACATCGTTGCCAAGGGCGGCATCCCCGGCGGCGTTGGTGCCGATAAAGTTAGCAAAGACCGCGTTCTCCGCGCCCCTCTCAATACACACACCGGCCCCGAGGTTACACGAGATCACGTTCTCGCTCACCTGAGTACGGATCCCCTCCTCGATACGAACCGCCGCCGCTTGATTAGCGAGACAGCCATCACCGGCCCCGTTGGTACCGATGCGATTGTCGCGCACGACGTTATCCGTGGCCTCGCTGCCAGAAATGGAGATTCCGCCGACGCCGCCACACGCTGTAACGGACCTCTCTCCATTGTTCGAGATGACGTTCCCCTGGATGAGATTGCCAGAAGACGCGGAAATGCGCACACCGTGTCCCTGGTTACCCAGCACGACAGCATCAGCGGCGTCGGTGCCGATGTAGTTGTTGAGGATGCGGTTGTCGATAGAATCCGCCCCGTCGATCTCGATGCCATCACCCCAATGGTCGGCAATAACGTTGGCCGACGAGGGGTCTACGCCGCCAATCACGTTGCGCGCCGAGCCACCGGTGATGTGAATGCCGTCGTCGGGAAGGCCCAGCGGGTCGGTCGTCCCCCAAACCGTGCCAATGTAGCACCCTTCGATCAAGTTATCATCCCCGGCCTGAAGCACCACCTGGTAACCACGGAACCCGGCGACGGCTACCCCGCGCAGCGTGCTGTTGCCGCCGGTGAGGGTCAAGCCGTCGGTACCCGGCGCGGCTCCCTCCCCCTTGATCACCACCCGCTCGCTACCGGGTTGGGTCGTGCCGTCGATGCACACCGGCTCGTTGAGGGAGGGGAGGGCGCTCCCTACCTCGATAACCGGCGTCTCCGCGCCGGGGATGTCGAAGACGATGATGTCGCCCCCCGCCCCCGCGTTGGCGGTCTGCAGGGCGGCGCGCAGCGTGCAACCGCCCCCGGCGACGGCGCAAATGCCATCCCCGGGGTCCGCATCCGCCTCGTCCCCCTCGGTATTCACGACGATGTCCTTCCCGACGTAGTGAGTCGAGAACTCGGAGGTATTCCCGTTAGCATCGGTCGCCGTAGCCACGATGAGGCCCAGGACAGAGGGCGACACCCGGGGCACGAAGCTCTTGGTCACCCAGGTTTGGGCCTCGGCTTCCACGTACTCGACGGATCCAAGATAGATCTTCCCCTCGGCCCCGTCCCCGGCACGGTCCCCCACGTACAAGTCGACCTGCAGGGGATAGTCGATCCCCGTGCCTCCGGGCAAGGAGTCGACCCGAAAAGTGACCTCCACCTCCCCACCCTCGTAAGTACACTGGAAACTAAGTTTTCTTAAACTTTTCGTTTGCTACGTTAACATCAATATAGTGCCGGTTCAGTTTCTTTCTCGCTGCCTGAATGGAGAATTGCCAATCAAT
>DAOTTS010000129.1:0-3367 GCA_034437735.1 Anaerolineae bacterium | reverse complement strand
CATCGTTCTATCGTTCCTCGTCTATTGTCAATATATGCCAGGACAACAAATCGTCCGTCGTCCATCGTCGATCGTCCATTTGACAACCCGCGAATCCCATACATCATGACGTGAAGTAGTCTGCACCCAGCACCCAACCGACGGGAGGTCGCCCCATGCTGACCCCGAAACAGCGAGCCCTGCTCCACCGCCACCTCACGATCGACGGCGACGGCAACGTCGTCGGCGACCACAACGACGTGCGGGTCGTCGAGGGGGACATCCACCTCGGGCCGTCCGGCGATACCTACGTCACTGTCACGTCCGGGGCGGGCCGCCGGGTGCCCCTTATGCGCCCGCCCCGCGCCGCCTACTTCACCGGCCGCGAGGCGGCCCTCGCCCGGCTCCTGGATGACCTACAGCCGGGCCGGATCATCACCCTCTGCGGGCCCGGCGGCATCGGCAAGACCGCCCTGGCGGCCGAGGCCGTCTGGACCCTGGCGCCGGGCCGCGAACCGCCGGCCCGCTTTCCGGACGGCGTTGTCTTTCACAATTTCTACCAGGAGCCCGCCTCCGCCCTGGCCTTCGAGGCGGTCGCCCGCGCCTACGGCGAGGAGCTCCGTCCCACCCCCTACGATGCTGCGCGGCGTGCGCTGGCCGGCAAGCAGGCACTGCTGGTCCTGGATGGGACCGAGGACGCGGAGGACCTGCAGAAGGTGTTGAGCGTGCGCGGGGAATGCGGGGTGCTGATCACCAGCCGCACCCGCCGGGACGCCCCGGACGCGCGGCAGGATATGCAGCCGCTGGCGCCCGACGAGGCGGTGGCGCTGCTCCGGCAGTGGGGGCGCGGTCGGACCCCGGATGCGCGGGCGCTGCGCAGCATCTGCGCGCTCACGGGATACCTGCCGCTGGCGGTGCGGCTGGCGGGCCGGTACCTGGACGAGACCGGGGAGACCGCCGCCGAGTATCTGGCTTGGCTGCGGGCCACTCCGCTGGATGCGCTGGATCACGGGGATCGGCGGCAGGACAGCGTCGCCGTGCTCCTGGCGAAGAGCCTGGCGCAGGTGAGCGAGGACGCGTACGCCGTGCTGGCTGCGGTCGGCCTGCTGGCCCTGGCACCCTTCGACCGTAAGGTTATGGATGTGGCGCTGCGCCCTGAGCCAGCCAAGGGGTTTGTTGCACGTATCATACATCTCCTTAAGCAAACCGGGTATAAATCAGAACTTGGCAGTCGTCGTGGGCTGAATGCCTTGGTTCGTTATGGGTTATTGTCGCGCAGCGGGGATCGCTACGAGGTGACGCATTCGCTGATCCACACCTACGCCCGCCAGCGGCTGCAGCCGGGGGCCGGCGTGCTGAGGCGGTTGGCCGCCTATTACGAGGCCCTGGCCCAAGATCTCTCTGCTGTGGGCCTCGAGGGCTGCCGCCGCCTGGATAAAGCGCGGGGGCACCTTATGCACGTCCTGCGCGTGTGTGCCGAGCATGCACAGTGGAAATCCGTGCGTGCGTTGGTGTTGGCGGCAGCGGATTACCTGGATCTCCAGGGCTACGCGACGGAGTGGTTGGAGGCGCTGGAGAGAGGGGTGGCAGCCGCACAAGCCCTCAACCGCCGGTGGGACGAAGTGGTGTTCCTGGGGAACCTGGGCAGCGTCTACCGCAACCTAGGGGAGGTGGAGAAGGCCATCGGAACCCACGAGCAGGGCCTGGCCCTCGCGCGGGAGATCGGTGACCGGACGAACGAGGGGAACCACTTGGGGAGTCTGGGCTTAGCCTACCACGACCTGGGGGAGGTGGAGAAGGCCATCGGGTACTTCGAGCAGGCCCTGGCCATCTATCGTGAGATCGGCGACCGGCGGGGCAAGATGCTCCCCTTGAGTGGGCTGGGCTCAGCCTACCGTGACCTGGGGGAGGTGGAAAAGGCCATAGGGTACCGCGAGCAGGGCCTGGCCCTCGCGCGGGAGATCGCCGACCGGCGGAACGAGAAAAATCACTTGGGATGGCTGGGCTCAGCCTACTATGACCTGGGAGAGGTGGAGAAGGCCATCGAGTACTACGATCAGGCGCTGACCATCGCCCGTGAGATCGGGGACCGGCGTAATGAGGGGGCTTGGTTAGCGAATCTGGGCGGAGCCTACGCTGAGATGGGGAAGGTGGAGCGGGCCCAAGCGTATCTGGCACAATCCCTATCCATCTTGGAGGCGATCAAATCTCCGCATACGGATACGGTCCGGCGTTTGCTCGACGACCTCGACTGACCCCTCACTGCGTCCGTCACCGCCGGACCCCAATCCCCTCTGGTGCCTGGCGCCATCAGTGTTGTCATCTGTTCAGTGCTTCAGTGGTTCGACGCCTCCGTGGTCCAACGTCCTGAACCGCTGACACCCTGAATCCATGATCCCCCTGAGCGTCGCCGGCATCACGCCGCGCCCGACGTTGGAGCTCCCATCCCAACGCGCCTCTCCCTCGCCATCCACCCCCGCCGGACCCCAGCACCCTCTGGCGCCTGGCGCCATCCGTGGTGTCACCCTTTCAGTGCCTCAGTGGTTCAACGCCCACCCCGTTTGACACGCGGCGAAAGCTATGCATCATGGGAAGTAATCGCAGGGGTGTCCCAATGATGCGGCGGGACCCGCGTGACCCTATCACGGCGCATGATGATCTCACGACCTGACTGTAGTGTCGATAGCCGGAGGAAGGAGATGCAACCATGCACAGAAACCATCGCGTGTTCGTACTGACCCTCGTCTCGGCGTTCCTGGTTTTGGTATCAGGCCGTACCCTGGCGGCCCCATCCGCGACCACGATCTACGTGGATGCGGACGCGACGGGACTCGGGGACGGCTCATCGTGGGATCACGCCTACCCGACCCTGCAGACCGCCTTGAGCGTCGCGGTCAGCGGTGATGAGATCTGGGTCGCTGAGGGTGTCTACTATCCCGACCAGGGGGTCGGACAGATCGACGATGCCATCACCAGCACCTTTGTCCTTACCGATGGGGTTGCCATCTACGGCGGCTTCGATCCCGGCAGCGGCGTGGACGAGATGGCCGAGCGCGACTGGGAGACCTACGTCACCGTCCTCAGCGGCGACGTCGACTACGAGACCCAGCCTGATGCCACCGATCCCCACGGCGTGGTGACGGACACCGCCAACATCGCCGGCGACAATGCCTACCACGTGGTCTCCAGTGAGAACGTGACCGCGACGGCTCGTGTTGACGGCGTGACCATCACGGCGGGGCGAGTCTGGGCGGGCAATCCCGAGAGTTATGGTGGGGGGATGGTTAACCGCGCGGGCGGCAGTCCCACGCTGGCGAATGTGACCTTCTCCGGTAACGCAGCTGCCTACGGGGGCGGTATGGCCAACGTCCAGAATGCCCCAACGCTG
>DAOTTS010000128.1:0-3856 GCA_034437735.1 Anaerolineae bacterium | reverse complement strand
AGCACGGATCTCCACAATGACGTTCTTCTTATCACGCGGGTCCTTAGGGAGCAGCATCTGCTGCAAGGTATCCTCTAATGAAGCCAGATCAGACTCAAGACGGGCGATCTCCTCCTCGGCTAATTCCTGTAATTCGTCGTCAACCTCCTCCTGAAGCATCTCCTCGGTCTCACGAAGTTCAGTCTCCAAGTCCTTATACCGGCGATAGGTGTTAACCGTGTCTTCGATATCCGAGCGCTCTTTTGCGTATTCCGCGACCTTCTCATAGTCCATCGCGATTTTAGGATTGGCCATTAAGCGCGTCAATTCCTCAAAGCGTGCCTCTATGGCTGCCAATTGTTCCAACATTGTCGTTCCACACTCCCCCACATAGCGAACGGCCCGCATGAAATCGGGCCGCTATCCGATCTACACTGTAACGATCGTAGATATATATTATCCAAAGCCTGACACAAGTGGGCCCACTAGGATTCGAACCTAGAACCGACCGGTTATGAGCCGGTTGCTCTAACCGTTGAGCTATGGGCCCCGAGAGCGGGCGATGGGGATCGAACCCATATCATTGGCTTGGAAGGCCAAGGCTTTACCATTAAGCCACGCCCGCATATAACCTTTGCAACCCCTATTATAACACAATCTGGCATTTGGGCAATCGCCATATCCTCCGGGAATAGGGCTTTCCCGTTTTGTGATTCCTCCCCCTTCGCTCCAAGCGGATTGCTAAATCCGCGCGATGGGGAGAGGAACGTGAACACGCTGCCGGCCTATTCGCATGAGACAGGGGGCTGGCAGCCTGTCCTGAGCCAGTCGAAGGAATCCCCTTCGAGCGAGAATGGGAAAGCCCTACCTCCGGGAATGGGACGGGGGTTGTATGAAGAGGGAGCTTCAGGGGTAGCCGTGACGACAATGGGGGTGGGGGAAACCAAGGGCGTGGGAACGGAGGTGGGTAACAGGCCCATCCTCTGCAGAGAATACGCGGTGAGACCACACATCATGGAGCACGCTTGAAAGCCGACGCAGAACAGAAATAGGAGCAGGAGCACCAGACAATCCCGCTGACGTCGCCGCCAGCGGGCTATCGCGCGCATCCGTCGCCAAGTGTTTAAGAGTCTCATTGTGTCTTCAACCTCACCCCCCGAAGGGAGAACGTAAACTTTAGGCCTCTAGATCAAAGAGCAAGTCCAGCAAGCGCTCCGTTAGGTCTTCCAAGCGTGCCTGGTTACTAGCCGCGTGCGCGACCTGGATATCGGCCAGGAGCTTGGCTAACGCTTCCTGCTCATCGGGCTCGAGAGTGTTGCCAGCTAATAGGCGCTCAGCGCGGTCGATCAGGGCGGCATCCTCCTCGGGGGTCTCAAGCGAAGCGGGTTCAAGGGTCTCCGCCACCCACGATTGGGCATCGAGGATCTCCTTCTCACTCAGGCGCTCCTTCGAGGCTTCGACCGTGATATTCTCCTCATGCCCGGTGTGACGATCCTGGGCGGTCACCGTCAAAATGCCGTTCACGTCCATATCAAACTCCACCGTCACCTGGGCCAACTCGCCGGGTTGCGCCGGCTGCAGATCGGTGACCAAGAAGGTACCGAGGAGTTGATTCTCCGAAGCTATCGAATTCTCCCCCTGATAGACCTCGATCCTAATCGTATCCTGGTCAGGAAATAGCGTGGTAAACACGTCCGCTTTGGTCACGGGAATCGTGGTATTGCGGTGAATCAGCACCTTATAGCGATCAGTGATCACCCGACCCAACCGTGTCTCCGCCACCGCAATCCCCAGAGAATGCGGGGTGACATCCACCAAAATCGCGTCAATCGGGATGCCCCCGATAATGGCCGCCTGCACACTGGCACCCAGCGCGACCACCTCCTCGGGATTGATGGACATCCGAGGCTCGATATTGAGATAGTCCGCAACCAAGGACCACACGGCGGGCACGCGCGATGAACCGCCCACCATGAGCACCTGGGTAAGATCCTGGGGAGATACGTCAGCATCCTCAAGGACATGATCGACGGACTCCAGGGTTAAGTCCAACAAATCCGCGATCGCTTCCTCAAACTCGCGGCGGCTGGCCTCGTACTCCAAATGCAGGGGGACACCCCGCTTCTCGGCAATGTATTCCTCCTTGATCCATGTGAAGGGCTGATCCGAGAGTTCGATCTTAGCCATCTCAGACGCGCGGAGCAAACGCGCCCAGGCGCGGCGATCCTTACGCAGGTCCACATCATGGTCCTGTTCAAATGCCTCGGCGATCCGTTGGGCCAAACGTTCGTCGAAGTCATCGCCCCCCAGGCGGGTATTACCGTGGCTAGCGCGCACCTCGACGATGCCGCCCATCAACTCGACCAAGGAGACATCAAATGTGCCCCCACCCAAGTCATAGACCAGGACCAACTGATCCTCGGCCATATTCAGACCGTAAGCCAGGGCAGCGGATGTCGGCTCGTTGATAATGCGCCGCACGTTGAACCCGGCGATTTCTCCAGCGTCTCGGGTGGCCTGCCGGGCCGCATCGGGGAAATAGGCCGGGACGGTGATCACAGCATCCGTGATGGGTTCTCCCAAATTCCGCTCGGCGATGCCCTTCAACTCGCGCAGGACAAAGGCGGAGATCTCCTGCGGGGAGAACTCATGCTTCCCCAAGGTGACCCGCCGGGACGTCCCCATCGAACGCTTGATGGAGCGGACGGTGTTATCCGGGTCAAAGACATACTGGTTACGGGCGGGGGTGCCCACCAGCCACTGCCCATTGGGCGAATAGCCGACGACGGAGGGCATAATGCGCTCATCGCCGTTGGGCAACATCTGAGGCGTGCCATTTTCCACGACGGCCACGCCTGAATTAGTCGTACCAAGATCAATACCTACAATTTTACTCATACTTTGCAAACCTCTGTCCGTAGACTACAATGAATTGAAAAAGATTGCCTATAGATGAATTCAGCAGAAATCAGATTTTTTGCTCGCGCGAGTAAGCGCCTTCGCGTGAGGATTTATTTGTACAAACAGTCTTTTTTGCGCTACGAAAAATCGGGGTTCTTGTCATAATCTTTAGGAGCTTGTACGTGTATCGGGGCGATAGACGACGACGTCAGCATAGCGCAACACACGACCATCGCTCTGATAGCCACGGCGTTCCTCGGTGACGATAGTACCCGGTTGTTCCGCGCCGTCCGAAGCAGTGGCCACAGCGACGTGTAGATAAGGGTCGAATGCACGTCCCACCGTGGGAATCGGGGTGACGCCGCCCTCCTCCAACACCGCTAAAAGGCGCTCCCGCACCAGGCGCAGGCCGTCCAACCAACTGGCCAATTTCGACCGATCCGCAGGGGAAATCAAAGCTCGCTGCTCAGGGGTTAGGTCCGGCGCGTCAGCGACTTGGTCACGCCTCGTCAGGTATTTTTTTCCGCTGGCCATCGCATTATCCAGACCATCTAAAACCGGCAAGAGCGACGTCAGCCACGCCTGTTTGGCATCCTGCATCCGCTCGGCCACCAGGCGCTCCACCAACTCCGCCCGTTGAGCCTGCGCGCTTTCAAGCTCCGCGAGGGTCTTATCCCAGCGGGCCACCTGTTCCTCCGTCAGCGCGTTGGCCTTGTACTGCACCTTCCCCAACTTACGCAGCTCTTGCTCGAGATTCTTCAAGGAAAGACTGGGACCCGTTCCGCCCCCCTCCGAGGGGATCTCGCCATTGGGGAGCGCACGATCCAAATCCTGCTCCAGGCGATCTAACATGCGTGAGAGTGTGGCCCAAACTTGACGATGATAGTTACTCATAGCTTAACCGGGCGATAGTCCTCCTTGAACTCCGACCTTCCCAGGTCCCCGTGCTGCTCCAAGAGGATCCAGATGTCATCAG
>DAOTTS010000127.1:0-27284 GCA_034437735.1 Anaerolineae bacterium | reverse complement strand
GCCATCGGCCTGGACTCCGCAGCCGGTTGGGTGGGTGGGCTTGGGACGCGCTTGCTCGCGACGGCCATGCACGCCTTGACGTCCGGTGTCCTTGCCCTCGGGTGGCGGGGGTTTTGGACCCGACGGTGGTGGCAGCTCCCCCTCGCATTCCTTGCCATGACGGTCTATCATGGCTTGTGGAACTTCAACGTGGTTTTGGCGTTGGGCGGGGCCGGTGTGACCTCCCAGATCCCCGTGCTGGGGGGCGGATTGCTGGTGCTCGGCGGGGTGCTGGCCGTGGGGATGATGATCCTCACGATTGGGATTCTGATCGCGCTCCCCCTGTGGATCCGGTACCGGCGCCCTCAGGCCGAGGCGTAGCCCCCCCAGGGTATTGGGAGGAATCCATGGTCGATCGACTTCAGCGGGTCGTCAATCATCTTCAGAAGGATCCGGGATTCGTTCGGAACGTCACAGCGTGGCGCACCCTGCCCGGACAGCCGGCGCGGACTGCTGCGTGGCCTGAGGCGCTGGACCCCTCGCTTGCTGCCGCCGGTCGCAGGTTGGACATTCCTTCCCTCTATACCCATCAGGCGACAGCGGTGGAGGCGGCGCTCCACGGCGACAACGTGGTGCTTGCTACCGGAACGGCGTCCGGCAAGACGTTGGGGTATATCCTTCCGGTCCTGGATCGACTGCTGCGGGATCCTGAGGCTACGGCCCTGCTGCTCTTCCCGACCAAAGCGCTGGCCCACGATCAGCTCGACGAGTTGACCCGTTGGATCGGGGCGTTGAACGCTCCCATCGCGTTGCGACCTTACGATGGGGACACGCCTAAGCGGCACCGTTCGGCGATCCGCAAAGAGGCCCGTATCGTCGTTTCAAACCCCGATATGCTCCATCTGGGCATTTTACCCCACCACACCCGATGGATGCGGTTCTTCCAAGGGCTGCGCTATGTGGTACTCGACGAATTGCATACGTACCGGGGGGTCTTCGGTGGGCACGTGGCTAACGTGCTCCGGCGCCTGCGCCGTATCGCCTCCTTTTATGGGGCCGATCCGCAGTGCCTCGCGGCCTCCGCCACCATTGCGAACCCGCAGCCGCTGGCCCGTGCCATGTGGGAGGCACCCTTCCGCATTGTAGAGGCGGATGGCGCGGCTTACGGTAAACGCCACGTGCTCTTTTACAATCCGCCGTTGTTGAATCCCACGCTGGGCCTGCGGGCCCGGGCGACCGATGAGGCTTTGAGCCTGGTCGTGCGTCTGCTTCGGAATGATATCCAGACGATCGTCTTCGCCCGTTCGCGCCTGACGGTGGAACTGCTTCTCAAGGCGATGCGAACCCGGGCCTCACGTCTGGGACTCGATCCGGACGTCGTGCAGGGATATCGGGGCGGCTACCTCCCGGATGAACGACGGACGATCGAACGGGACCTGCGCACCGGGAAGGTCCGGGTTGTTATTGCGACGAACGCCCTGGAGCTGGGGATCGACATTGGGGCGCTCGATGCCTCGGTCCTGGTCGGATATCCAGGCTCCATCGCGGCCACGCGGCAACAGATGGGCCGGGCCGGCCGGCGGTCCGGGGTTTCTCTCTCGGTGTTGGTCGCGACGCCGGCCCCGTTGGATCAATACCTGGTGGCCCATCCGGAGTACTTCTTCGGCGGATCGCCGGAGCGGGCGCGCGTGAATCCCGACGCGTTGAGTCTCCTGGCCTCGCATCTGGCGTGTGCTGCCTTTGAGCTTCCCTTTGAGCGCGAAGAACCCTTCGGTGGGGCTCGGGACGTGGGGGAAATCCTGGAGGTCCTGGCCGAGGAGCGGATGCTGCACCGCAGTGGGGGTCGCTTTACGTGGGTGGCGGACAGCTACCCGGCCCAATCGGTCTCGCTCCGCACCGCGTCGCCCGATAACATGATCGTCCAGGCGCCCGGCGAGGGGACGGTGGCGACCGTGGATCGGCCCAGTGCGCCGCGTCTGGTGCACGAGGGGGCGGTCTATTTCCACGCGGGTGCCCCTTACCTTATCGAATCCCTGGACTGGGAGGAAGGCATCGCGTTGGCCCAGCCCCAAGTTCTCGACTATTACACGGTCGCATCGAGCCGGACCCAAGTGGAGCGACTCTCGGTGCAGATGCGGGATCCAGAAGCGGAGGGGCGGTACGATCGGGGGACGGCCCGAACGGCTGAGAACGTTCGGGTGCATTCTCAAGCCCTGGCATACCGGCGGGTTCATCTGGGCACCCAGGAGACGCTGGGATGGGGGGAGATCCATCTGCCCGAGCAGGAGATGGAGACCCAGGCCTTTCGTCTGGCGCTGGGACCGTCCTTGGTCGATCTACTGTCGGACGAAGGGGTCATGGTCGCCCCGCTGGATTATGGTTCTCAGTGGGATGAGGCCCGGCAGGAGGCTCTGAAACGGGATGGTCATCGCTGCCGGCTCTGCGGGCAGGCGCCCGAGGCCGACCATCCGCTGGAGGTTCACCATATGACGCCCCTGCGGACGTTCATGGCCCAGTATGCCCATCCCGTCGCGCTGCGTCTGGCCCACGCCCCGGAGAATTTGATGTCTCTCTGTTCGACCTGTCACCAGAAGGTCGAGCGGGCGCGGGGTGCGCGGACGGCTTTGAGTGGGCTTGCCAACCTGCTCAGCAATTTGGCGCCGGTCTTCCTGATGTGCGATCCGGGGGATCTGGGCACGTCGGTTGAGGCCCGTGACGCCGAGACGGGACAGCCCGTGGTCGTCGTTTACGATGCGGTACCCGGCGGGGTGGGATTGTCGACCCAACTGGTCTCCCTGTGGGACGAGCTGGTCGCGGCTTCATTGGATCGGGTGCGGCACTGTCGGTGCGCCCGAGGATGTCCCTCGTGTGTGGGGCCGGTGGGTGAGAGCGAACCCGGCGCCAAGCAGGCCGCCGCGCGCCTGTTGGCCCGCTGTGCGGATCGCACGTGATGGCGCGCGGCGTTGGCTTCCATATGGCTTATAGTATAATGCGTTTGGTGCCCATTCGGGCGTTGACTCGTCGAGACCATCCCTGGAAAGCCTATGCCAATTCTTACACAAAACACCCTGGAGTTCATCAGCCGCAGCCCTGAACAGACCCGTCGCCTTGGGGCTCGGTTGGGGGACTACTTGAATGGAGGCGAGGTGGTGGCGTTGGAAGGTGGATTGGGGACGGGCAAGACCGTCTTCGCTCAAGGGATTGGGATGGGATGGGGCGCTTCCTCACGGCTGGTCAGTCCAACCTACGTCTTGATCCGGCGGCATCTCCGCTATCAGGATGACCTCCGGCTTTACCATATTGATCTCTACCGTTTGAATTCGACCATGGAGATCGAAGGTCTGGGGCTTGAGGAGCTTATGGGGGAGTCCGACACCGTTTGTATTGTGGAATGGGCCGATCGACATCGCGGCATTGTGCCGGTTGATCATCTATGGGTGAAGTTGAGATTCCTGGACGAATACCGCCGTTCCCTGACCTTTCGAGCGCATGGGAAGCACCATCAGGCGATTCTGGAACGCTATCGACAGGAGATTTTGGGGCTTTAATGTTATTAGCCATCGACACCGCGACGTACAGGGCCAGTGTGGCGCTTCATGATGGGCGCGTCTTACGGGGGGAGTGTACCTGGGAGTCACGTAATCGGCATACGGTCACGTTGATACCCCGTATTGTCCGGATGCTCTCCGATCAGGGCGTTGATGCTCGGGATCTCACCGCGATTGGGATCTGTATCGGACCCGGCTCGTATACAGGCGTGCGTATTGGTGTTTCCGTCGCCAAGGGACTGGCCTCTGCGCGAAAACTGCCCCTTATCGGTGTGACGACCCTGGATATTCTGGCGGCTTCCTACCCTCGGGATCCCCGTCCGCTGCTGGCGATCTTCTCTGCCGGACGGCGGCGGGTAGGCTATGCCCGCTATCGCTGGCTGGACGGCAGGTGGCAGGCGCAGACCGGGGTTCAGGTGGAGACGTGGTCCGACCTCGTCGGAGCCATCACCGCTCCCTCCATCGTCCTGGGTGAGATTCAAGAGGAGGGCTGGGAAAACCTGCGGGCGTTGTATGATAAGGTTGAGATCCCCCCGCCGGCATGGCATCTGCGCCGGTCCGGCTATCTGGCGGATATTGCATGGCGGCGGCTGAGGGATAACCAGATCGACGCGCCCTCTGCTTTGTTACCTCTCTATGCGCGATGACCGGGAAAAAGACGTTTAAACTACGACCCATGGCCGCTCGGGATATTCCGGCGGTGGTTCACGTCGATCGCATCGTCTTCAAGGATCCGTGGCCTGAAGCTGCGTACGTGCAGGAGCTCTATTTCAATCCCAATGCCCACTACTTTGTGCTGCTGCTTCAGGATCCCTCCAAGACCCACGTTCACTATCACTACCGTGCGGCCAAGCGCGGCCGTCTGTTGGGGTTCGTGGGCATGCGCGTTGAGGGCGAGCGCGGGCATATCAGCACGCTGGCGCTCCGTGAGGAGTGGCGGGGGTTACACCTCGGTGAGTTGTTGCTCTTGCAGGCGATGAAGCAGGCCATCGAGGATGACGCGTGGTCGATAGGGTTGGAGGTTCGGGTTTCCAATCACGTGGCCCAAAAGCTCTACGAAAAGTACCGGTTCAAGCCGTCTTCGCGGCTCACGCGGTATTACGCGGATGGCGAGGACGCCTTTTACCTGCGCGCGACGTTGAGCGGGGATTTGTTCTGTCAGGAGATAGCGTCGCGGCTGGGGGAACTGGCGGCCGAACTGGACGTTGAGGTTGCGGGGCCTTGAGCGTACGTATGAGGGCTCACAGATGTCGTGGACACAACTGCTTGGATAAGGAGGATGTCTTCCAATGAATGCTAACCGCAAAGAGGCCTTGTCCGCCCTTGAGGCTGAGGTGCGGGCGTGTACGGCGTGCCCGCTCCATCAGGGAAGGACGCACGCCGTTCCGGGGGATGGTCCCATCGATGCGCGGATTATGTTTATCGGGGAAGCGCCGGGCTTTCACGAGGATCAGCAGGGGATACCCTTTGTTGGCGCCGCGGGGCGATTCCTCAACGAACTGCTGGAACAGGTCGGCATCGATCGGGAGACGGTTTACATCACCAACGTGATCAAGTGCCGGCCGCCGGGCAACCGGGATCCCAAAATTGAGGAGGTCGAGGCGTGTAAGTCCTATCTCGACCGCCAGATCGAGCTGATTGATCCCAAGATCGTGGTGACGCTGGGACGGCACTCCATGGCCCGGGCGTTCCCGGATGAGAAGATCTCCGCCGTCCACGGACAGGCCCGCAAGGTCGGGGATCAGATCTACCTGCCGATGTACCATCCGGCGGCGGCGCTCCACCAACCGAGTTTGCGGAGTACGGTGGAGGCGGATTTTCAGATTTTGCGCGATCTCCTGGACGGGGAGATTGATCCCGAGCCCTATACGCCCCCTCCGGACGTCGAACAGCTTTCGCTCTTCTGAGATCAGGAGGCGCGCGGAAGCGCGCCTCTCTTCGTCAGACGGCTTTGCCGGTTACGGGGTGTACCGGCTGCGGATGTTGGGCACGAGGTAATCCGCAAACGCTTTGTCGACGGTGTAGTTGGGCGTCCAATTCCAATCCCGGCGGGCTGCCGTATCATCGAGGTCGGCGGGCCAACTGTTGACGATGCGCTGCCGTTTCTCGTCCGGCTCAAACGTAATCTGGGCGTCGGGGAAGAATCGAAGCACCCACGAGCGGAATTGTCCAGCCGTTAAGCTGAAACTGGTCACGTTGTATACAGATCGTGTGAGCGCCTCTCGCGGCGCGCGTCCCAAG
This sequence comes from Anaerolineae bacterium, assembly GCA_034437735.1. GTDB lineage: Bacteria > Chloroflexota > Anaerolineae > B4-G1 > SLSP01 > PWVB01. The sequence continues at coordinate 21,516 of DAOTTS010000127.1, read as the reverse complement.
TCTACCAGCGCTTTCACTGCATCGGGCATCGCCATAAAGGGAATCTGCACGTCCTCATCCACGAAGCAGGCGTAAGGTTTGCCCTGCGCGGCGGCGTGCAGCATCTCCGGCCCGTAATCACTGGTCCCTCCGCTGGGCACCGTAAAGGCGCTGACCAACCCCGGAAAGCGAACGGCCCGAAAGTCGAGCATGGTCGGCTGGTCGGCCGCGAGCTGCCGGTAATAGGCGCCGAAGTAGGTCCCCAGCATCTCGCAGTAGAGTTTGTTGCAGCCGTACATAGTGGTGGGGTAGTTCCATTCCCACTCTCGCACCTGCGCGTACTTCTTCTTCGTCTCACAGTCGGGGAGCCCAAAGGCAGCGATGGAGCTGGGGAAGAGAAAGGTCACCGGTTTGCCGCGCCACTCGGACTGCTGGGCCGCCAGGTAGAGCAGGCCCATCGTGCCCTCGACGTTGACCCGGTGGGCCGCTTCCGGTGAGAATTCGGCCCGGGTGGAGAGCAGGGCGGCCAGATGGTAGATGGCCTCGATCTCGTACTCGCTCACCAGGCGATCGAGCAGGGATTTGTCGAGGATGCTGCCTTCGACGTGGGTGACCTTGCTCGCTAGCTCGTCCGGTAAGGGTTTCAGATCCATCGTCAGGACAGCGCCGTCGTGGTTATGTGCCAATTTTTTTACCAATGCCTGCCCCACTTCGCCCGCTGCTCCGGTGACCATCACGACGCGTGCCCGCATATTGCCTCCTTAGGAATGGTGATAAAACAACGTCAAGACTTGAGGCCGGAAGCGGGCCGTAACCGTCCCCCCAAGGGAGGCCTTATTTCGCTTTCAGCCCCTAGCCCTGATCCCAATGTCATTATCCAGTCTTTGTATGTATCTTACCGGCTTTTGAGATGACAGATAGTGTCGTTAATCGTTGGTTGCTTTTCAATCCTCACCTGCTATACTCGTTTTGGCAATGGAGACATTGCGGATCGACAGGTGAATATGATGGTCACAATTAGGGTGTTCTCACGCCCGGCTCGATGAGCCCGGCTGAGCGCTTGATGTGAGGAAGTCCGGTGAGAATCCGGCGCTGTCCCGCAACGGTTACCTCGGATTGCATCGTGAGGAAGCCCGATACTCCGCCTCAATTGGTGCCCACTGACCTTCGTGGAAAGGGGTGGCACGCCACGGAGAACACATAAGGTCTGTGTTACAGCGGCGGAGACACTTCCCTCCTTCACGGGTGGGAAGTTTTGTTTTTATGGGCCTGGTACGTTTTATGATTTCTGAAGGATGGTTGCGTAAGGAGAGGATGATGAAGAAGACAGCGATCTTCTTAATAGTGATGGTGCTGACCGTCGTATGGGTTGGGCCTGTCAATGCGGTGACGTGGTCGCAGAGTGAAGCGGCGATAACCTGGCTCAAGGGCCAGCAGGAGGCTGACGGCGGCTTTTCCAGCGGCTTCTCGGATGGGTCCGACTATGGGGCGACGGTGGAGGTTATTCTGGCTGCGGCGGCTGCCGGGCAGGATGTGAGCCGATGGGTCTCCGCTGAGGGGGCCAGTCCGCTGGATTACGTGGCGGCGCAGGTTGCCTCGGGCCAGGTGACGGACGCGGGCGCGATCAGCAAGGCGGTCTTTGTTGCCGTGGCCACGGGTCAGGATCCGAGGAATTTTGGGGGCACCGATCTGGTCGCCGACCTGCAGGCGACGCAGGACACCGGGACCGGGATGTACGGGAGCACGCTTTTTGCCCACGCCTATGCGATGTTGGCGCTCCATAACGCCGGCGTTCCCATCTCTGAGCCGGCGGTTCGCGTGTTGACCTCCCAGGTCACCGAGGACGGAGGCTGGGCGCTCTTCGGCGGCACGACGCCGGGCACAGCGGATACAAACACCACGGCGTTGGCCATGCAGGCCTTGATCGCGGCGGGCAGGCCGGGCGTTGCGGCCGGGACCGAAGCCTATCTCCGGCGAATGCAGAACGATGATGGTGGGTTCCCCTATCAGAAACCCTCGCGGTGGGGCACCGAGACCGATGCCAACTCGACGGCGGTCGTGGTGCAGGCCCTCGACGCGCTGGGTGAGCCGATGAGCGACTGGGCCGCCGGGGGCACCGATCCGCTGGGCGCACTGCTGGCGCTTTGGGATGAGACGTCCGGTGCGTATCTGTGGAAATCCGAGGTGCCGTCTGCAAACATGCTGGCGACAGCGCAGGCTGTCCAGGCCGCCGAGGGCATGACCCTGGTCGACCTCGACGTCGTGGGGGCCTCGCGTCCGCCGTCTGAGGTGGACGTGACCGCGCCACTTCTCCCTGAGTCGGGCGCTGCCCGAGGCGGACAGGTTATCCTCGCCGGGCTGCTTCTCGTGATGGCGGGCTGGGTGCTCAGGAAGCGTTGTGGTGATACGCTCGCGGCTTGATCGCGTGGTCGGGTATTGCGTGCAGAAAGGGGTAAGGGCCGTTGCCTTGCTCCTTTTTGTCCTTGGCGCGTTCCTGGTCGGCCCTCCGGTCGCACTCCAGGCCCAGACCGGCAATCAGGCCGGCCTGGTCGTCGTCCATGGGGACGGACGGGTGACCATGCGCTGCGTGACCTTTGAGGAACCCTCGATCTCCGGCCTGACGCTGCTTCAGCGCGCAGGCCTGAGCGTCGAGGCCGCCAGCGGTCCCGGTGGGGCGGCGATCTGTCGTATCGAGGGGGCGGGGTGCCCGGTCTCGGACTGTTTCTGCCAGTGTAAGGGGACACCGTGCGCTTATTGGAACTACTTCTACCGGAGCCAGGGCGGACCCTGGACCTATGCCTCGCTCGGGGCCTTGGGCCGCACGGTGCAGCCCGGCGATGTAGAGGGTTGGGTCTGGGGGGATGGATCGACCCCGCCTCCGGCGCTGGACCTTGCCGCCATCTGCAGTGCCGGTGCGGTCCCGATCGAGCCCGAGGCAACGGCGACCGCCGCCGAACCCATCGCATCCCCGACGCCGATACCCACAGCGACGCCCGAACTGACAGCGACACCGACCGAGGTCGCTATGGATCCCGTTGTGCCCACCGCTACCGCGACGGTGGTGGCGGCTGCCGCATCGCCCTCGCCGACGGCGACCGGAACTGCGATCCCGACAAACTCTCCCACGCCGACGATGTCTTCTACGCCGACCGCATCGGCAACAGCGATCCTGTCGCCGACGCCGGAACGTGTGGCGGAGGAAAATGGAGCGGGATCCCGGCCTCCCCTGGATTCATATGTGGCTTACGTGGTGTTGATCCTCGGGCTGGGCGGGGTGTTCTGGATCGTCAAACGCAGGGGGCGTTAAGCGATGAATGCCAAGAGGCGTAGGGCGATGCGGGCAAAGGTACGATCCGTGCTGCGGTGGGTCATCTACGGACTCAGCACCTTGATCGGGCTGCTGGCGTTTCTCTACCCCTTTCTCCTGCCATTGCTGGGCCGGGGTGCGTCCGTCAAACAGGCCGGCGGGCTCTCGCCTTTGCTGCTCAGTCTCTTTGGCGGCCTGGCTTTTCTGGCGCTGGTCTTGGAAATTCAGGGCGAGGCGGCCATGGACGCTAAGTTTGTCGCGCTGCTCGGCATCCTGGTCGCCATCAACGCGACCCTCCGCTTTATGGAGACGGTGATCCCTGGACCCGCCGGATTCAGCCCGATCTTCCTTCTCGTCGTGCTGACCAGCTACGTCTATGGGGGGCGGTTCGGCTTTTTGATGGGGGTCTTGACCCTCTTCATCTCTGCCCTGATCACGGGGGGGGTCGGCCCGTGGCTCCCCTATCAGATGATCACGGCCGGGTGGATGGGGCTCTCCGGCCCCTTGCTTCGCCTGCCGGTGCGGGCGCTGCGGGGGGAGGGCTCCCGGGGCGAGGTGCTCTGGTTGGCACTGGTCGGTGGTCTCTGGGGGTTCGTCTATGGGCTGGTCATCAATCTCTGGTTCTGGCCCTATGCGACCGGCCTGGGCGGGCAGCAGTGGGAGCCCGGTCTCTCCGTGATCGCGGCGTTACGTCGCTACGGCGCTTTCTACGCTGCGACCTCGTTGATCTGGGATACCGCGCGCGGGGTGGGGACGGTCCTGTTGACCGTGCTCCTGGGACGCCCAACCTTACGGGTGCTCCGGCGGTTCGAACGTCGTTTTCGCTTCACCTATGAGGATACGCAGCGGCAGACGGACCGGGATCGTCCTGAGGAGACGTTCGTCCGGGAATCGTGCCAAGGGACCGTCTGATGTATACGGGCGCCTGGTTGCTCTGGTTGGCCTTTGCGGTCGGGGCTGTTGCTACGACCCGGAACCCCCTCTATCTGACCCTGTTACTCGTCATCTTCGCCCTGGTCTTTGAGACGTGCGAGCGGGTGCGGCGCGATGGCGCGGTGGTGCAACCCGGGCGCTTCGCGCTCTTTGCCATCGCGTTGGGGGCGCTTGTGAACGGCGTGACGACCCACGTTGGGGAGACAGTGCTCCTTAGGGTGCCGGACGGGTTGCCGCTGATCGGCGGACCGGTTACTGGCGAAGCCTTGGTCTACGGAGCCACCAACGGCCTCGTTCTCAGCGCACTCTTCACCGCGTTTTCCGTGATGAGCGTGGCGGTGCCGGTGCGCGATCTGATCGGCTACGTCCCGCGTGCGTTCCATCCCTTGGCCGTTGTCTCGGCCATCGCGGTGACGTTCGTGCCCAGCACGCGCCGGCAGTTTCAGCAGGTCCGGGAGGCGCAGGCTGTGCGCGGGCTGCGGGTGCGGGGCGTGCGCGATTGGCTGCCGCTCCTGATGCCCGTGCTGATCGGTGGGTTGGAGCGGGCCTTTCAGCTTGCTGAGGCGATGACCGCGCGCGGATTTGCCCACGAGGGCCGCGACGATGCGCGGGGTCCGTGGAGTGAGGGGCTGCTCGTTCTGGGTTTGCTCGCCCTGTTCGCCGGGGGCGTCCTGCGGCTCCTGCCCGTGCAACCCTGGATCTCCTCCCTGACGTTGGGGGGAGGCGTGGGGGGGATGGTGTTGGCCATTTGGCTGGCGGGTCGGGGAGTCGCGCGCACCCGCTACCACCGGGCTTCGTGGGCGTCCCGCGATCTCGTCGCCGTTGGGTTTGCCTTGCTCGCCTTGGGGAGCCTGCTGATCGGCGCGAGGGCCTCACGACACTATTCGCCCTATCCCGTACTTGCCTGGCCTCCGTTTCAGGTGGGGGCCGGTGTGGGTTTGCTGGGCTTCCTGGGCCCGCTGGTCGTCCAGGGGGCGGGTGGTTCGCCGGATGATTGAGTTCGAACGGGTCTCCTATACCTATCCGGGTGACGCCCGTCCCGCGCTCCGGGACGTGACGGTGCAGGTCGCGGCGGGTGCGTTTGCGCTGGTCGTTGGGCCCTCGGGGGCGGGAAAATCCACGTTTCTCCGCTGTATCAACGGGCTGGTCCCTCATTTTAGTGGGGGCCACCTTACGGGGCGGGTCGCCGTGGCGGGATGTAACCCTGTCATTCAGGGCCCGCAGGTGATGAGCCGCCGGGTGGGATTTGTCTTTCAGGATCCCGAGACTCAGTTCGTGATGGACCGGGTTGAGGATGAGATCGCCTTCGCGCTGGAGAACGCGGCCCTGCCACACGCTGAGATGGTGGCCCGGGTGGATCGTGTGCTCGCCCTACTGAATCTCGGCCCCTTGCGGGGCCGGGCGCTGGACACGCTCTCCGGGGGGGAGAAGCAGCGGGTCGCGATCGCGGCGGCACTGGCGCTGCGCCCTCAGGTTCTTGTGCTCGATGAGCCGACCTCGCAGCTCGATCCGCAATCCGCAGCCGGCGTGCTGGATGCCCTGACCCGTCTCAATGAGACGCTGGACCTGACCGTGGTGCTGGCTGAGCAGCGCCTCGAACGTATCCTCCCTTACGCCGATTCGATTGTCTATCTCCCGGGTCCGGGGGAGCCGGTGGTTGCCGGCGCGCCCCGGGCGGTGCTGCGCCAGGTGGATCAGGTGCCGCCGCTGGTCGTCCTCGGCAAAGCTCTGGGTTGGTCGCCGCTGCCCCTTACGACGGCCGAGGGGCGGGCCATGGCAGGGGGCCCAGGCAGGCGTCCGGACTGCTCCGTGAGGCGACCGGACCCTGACGTCCCTCCTGTGTTGGCAATGACCTCGGTAGAGGTGGCCTACGGGCAGCGGGTGGCCGTGCGGGAGGTTGATCTGGCGCTTCGCCCCGGCGAGATCGTCACCTTGATGGGACGGAACGGCAGCGGCAAGACGACGCTGCTGCGGGCGATGGTTGGGTTGACCCGACCTCGACGGGGGCGCATCACGCTCGATGGGGAGGACGTCGCCGGGATGGAGACAGCGGCCATCTGCCGGGACGTGGGATACCTGCCCCAGGATCCCAACGCCCTGCTCTTTGCCGAGACCGTTGCCGAGGAGATGCGTATCACGTTGCACAATCACGGCCTCGATCCGGCTTCGCTGGCCATCGAACCGGACGAACTGCTGGCCCGGCTGCACATTGCCGCCAAGGCCGGCGCGTATCCCCGGGATCTGAGTGCGGGGGAGCGACAGCGGGCCGCGCTGGCTGCGATCATGATCACCCAGCCCCGCGTCCTGCTGCTCGACGAGCCGACCCGGGGGCTCGATTACCGGTCGAAGCAGGGCTTACTGGACCTGTTGCGCGCGTGGCGCGATGAGGGGCTGGCGATCCTGGTCGTGACCCACGACGTGGAGTTGGCGGCAGCTGCGTCCGATCGGGTGCTGCTCATGCGTGAGGGCACGATCGCCGCGCGCGGGCGTCCCGCTCAGATATTGCGTCACGCTACGTCCTTTACCCCTCAGATCGCTGACGTCTTTCCGGGGACCGATTGGCTGACGGCGGACGATGCCCTGGCGGGGCTTCGCGAGGGATCAGATCACGTTGGATAGTCCGCTAACTGTCAGGGACTCAGTGGTTCTGACTACCCTCCTACCCTCTGTCCCTCAAGAAAGCTCCGAGTCCCCGTACCCTCAAGGGCAGGCTTCGCACTCCTCGGGGACGGTTGTGGTTGATTCAAACGTGTGGCGGGCGGCCTCCAGGGCAACCTGATAGACCTCCCGGAGCGGCGCGTCGTGTTGTTCCGCCAGATGCCGGCAGTCCTCATACTCCGGCGCGATCTTCAACGAGCCGTCGGGCAGTGTCGCGACTTTCACGTGTATCTCACCGTAAGGCGTCGGCACCGGTTCTACCCGGCGCGGAAGCGCGTGGCGGTCGACGGTCTGTTCCCGGATGCCCAGCGTGCTCGTCTCCCGGAAGAGGATCGCCGTCATCGCCTCGACGTCCTGGGGCATGCAGAGCACCCGCAGGAGGGTCGCCGGGCGGTTTTTCTTCATCTGAATGGGGATGAAGAAGACGTCCAACGCCCCGGCGTCGAAGAGCTTATCCATAATGTAGCCGTACGACTCGGGGTTGAGATCGTCGATGTTGGTCTCCAGTACCTTCAGCTGGTCGACGTCCAGGCACGAGTGGGTGTCATTATCGCTGTGTGGATGATCGTGGGGGTGATTGTGGCGAATGTCAATCACAGGGCCGTGTGCGTGGTCGTGGACGTGCTCGGCGGTATCCTCCTCCGTCGCGTTGGGGTGGGGATGGTCGTGGTCAGGGGCGTGGGCCTCACGCTCGTGCGGATGAGGGTGAGGATGCGTGTGTCCGTGATCGTGACCATGATCATGGTTGTGGCCGTGCCCCGGTGCATGGGCGTGCGCGCGGCGGCGCCCCTCGGTCAACTCGCCGATAAAGAGCCGGATCACGTTGGGAACCGGCAGGTCCCGCGATCCGGCGCCGTATCCCACCGCCTCCAACGTCATCGGCGGCAGCGGGCCGAAATCCTCCGCCAGCGAGGCCAACAGGGCCGCACCGGTCGGCGTTACCGTCTCAACCTCAAGCGGGCTGCCGACCACCGGTACACCTTCGAGGATCGCCACGGTCGCCGGAGCGGGCAGCGGGATCTGCCCGTGCGCGCCCTTGATAAAGCCCCGGCCCAAAGGCAGCGGCGAAGCGAGCACGCGCTCGACGCCCAACGCGTCCAGCCCGACCAGCGCGCCGACCACGTCGACGATGGTGTCCACGCCGCCGAGTTCGTGCAGGTGGACGTGATCGAGCGACGTTCCGTGAATGCCGGCCTCGGCGCGCCCAATCTTTTCGAAGATCGCGACCGCCTGCGCGACGATGACCTCATCCAGGTCGCTATTCTCCACAATCTCAAGGATGTCCCCCAGGTGTCGTTCGGGCACGTCGTCGGCGATGATAACGTCGACCTTGGTCGCCGCGAAGGCGTTCTTCGCGACCCGCCGCGCCTTGAGTTCGAAATCCTCCAGATGCAGGGCGTCCAGACGGGCCCTTAACGTCTCGATCGGGAGCCCGGCGTCCACCATGGCGCCGAGGATCATATCGCCGCTGGCACCGGCGATGCAGTCAAAGTAAGCAATCTTCGTCATCTCTCACTCCTTGGTCGTCTGCCTCAGTAGATATGAAACCATACCTTAACGTTGCTCGCGCTGCTCTCCGCCCCGGTCCTCGGGGGCGGTTTTTCCCCGGAGCGCCTTTATTTGACGCAGCATAAGGTGCGCAGAGACGGCAGCGCCGTAGCCGTTGTCGATGTTGACCACCGTGACCCCGGAGGCGCAGGAATTGAGCATGGTCAGCATTGGCGCGACGCCGTCGAAATTGACCCCGTACCCCACGCTGGTCGGTACCCCGATCACCGGCGCGGAGACCAGACCGGCGACGACGCTGGTCAAGGCGCCCTCCATCCCGGCGACCACGATGAGGACGCTGGCGTCCATCAGCCGGTCCAATTCCCCCAGCAGCCGGTGCAGGCCGGCGACGCCCACGTCGTAGGCCCGCTCCACGGGGTGACCCATAAATTCCAGCACCTGGGCCGCCTCCTCGGCGACCGGCAGGTCGGAGGTGCCGCCGCAGGTCACCATCGCGTACGGAGCGTCCTCTTCGGGAACGAGGGGACTGCGGTTGAGCGTCAGCAATCGCGACGTGGGATCGTAGGCCGCGTCGGGCAGGTGCGCCTGCACGTCGGCCGCAACGTCCGGGCTCACCCGCGAGCCCATAATCCGGTCGTGATGCTCCCAGAGTTTGTCCATAATCGCGATGATCTGCGCCGTCGTCTTGCCCTCGCAGAAGACGACCTCGGGCATCCCGTTGCGCAGGTCGCGGTGTAGATCCAGGCGGGCGAAGTTCTCCAGATCGTCGTAAGGCAGGATGCGGAGCTGTTTGAGCGCGTCGTCCACCTCGACCGCGCCATCCTTGATCCCCTGCAGCAGGGCGTGTAACTTCTTCGTGTCCATAGATTATCTATCCTCACTGATTATAGCATTCATGCTGCCCGAGCGGAAGCCGCTGAGGTCTAACGTGACGTAGGTATAGCCGCAATCCTTGAGCCGGGCCGTGATCGCCTCCCGCTGCTCCATCGCCTTCGAGAAATCCGCCGGCGGGATCTCGATCCGTGCGACCTCCCTATGGTGGCGGACCCGCAGCTGGCCGAACCCCAGGGCGTGCAGCGCATCCTCCGCTGCCTCGATCTGCTTCAGCCGCTCGGCCGTGACCGGCGTGCCGTAGGGGATACGGGAGACCAGGCAGGCCGAGGAGGGCTTATCCCACGTCGGCAGGTCCAGCGCGCGGGAGAGCGCCCGGATGTCGGCCTTGGTCAAGCCGGCCTCCTGGAGCGGGCTCCGCATCCCGCACTCGCGGGCGGCCCGCTGCCCGGGCCGGTAGTCATCCAGGTCGTCCAGGTTGGACCCGTCCGCGACCTCATTGAATCCGTGCGCCTCGGCATAGGCCATCAACTGGTCGCAGATGGCAGACTTGCAGAGGTAACAGCGGTCGGGCCGGTTGGCCACGAAGTCCGGATCGTCCATCTCGTGCTTCTCGACGATCACCAGCGGCGCGCCGAACGCCTTCGCCAGCGTCTGCGCGGCCTCACACTCGGCCTCCGGCAGGGTCGGCGAGGTCGCCAGCACCCCGATAGCCCGGTCGCCTAAGGCGTCATGGGCCGCTTTCAGCAGCAGCGTGCTGTCCACCCCGCCGGAAAACGCCACGACCACACTTTCCATCTCCGTCAGAATCTCGGTCAACGTTTCGTACTTATCCCAAGGTAAGGCCATACTCACCCCCGACAGTATAAAAGGGCAACCGGTCGGCTGCCCTCGTTGGCTGCATCCTTGCGTCAATTATGGCATAAAATAGATGCGGGTAAAGGATAAGATCCGATTTGGATCCGCGGCCTCTCTACTCGCCGGATCGGAAGTCCGCCACCGGCTTTGGACTCAGCGTGAACTGCGTGAACCGCGCGCGGCACCCGCCCACAAACGGCGCCTGGGCGTGGATCCCGACCTTTACCGTCGCCGGCAGGGCCATCCCGACGGTGCGTACGAACCGCCACGTCTCGCCGTCGCGGCTGGTGTGCATCCCCAGCACGTCGCCCTTGCGCGTGATGCGCAGGTAGCACGCCGGTTCCGGCTGGAGTTCCCCGTTGGCGTCGTCCGACCACAACTGCGTCACTACAGAGACCACCGCGACGTCGCCGATGGGGCTGCGCTCCAGGCAGAGCTTGGCCCACAGGGCCTCGCCGGCCCGCACCGTGATCGCGGCGGCATCGCCGAAGCCCACCAACTGCGCCTGGGCCTGGGTCACTGCCGTGAAATCGCCCGTCACCTCCGTATAGAGCAGGCACGCGTTGTCCTTGTCCTCTCCCTTATAGGGACGGAAGAAGTCGGTCTCGGCCTGGGGCACGATGACCAGCTCCTGACCCTCAAAGCGCCATGCCGGCGGCTCGTTGAGCCATTGGAGTGTGTCGTTAAGCGTCCGGTCGTGACATCCCTCGAATAAGTTCTGCATCTCGGTGCCTCCTTAGGCCTACGTGATAGGTCCGCTTCAAGTCACAGGGGCAACGCGCGGATCACCAGCGGATAGGCTTCTTCCGTGCGGCCCGTTGGGCGCGGACGGCCTTCGTCGCGCCGCGAAAACGGGTGGGATCGCTGATCTGGCGCCGGTACGGCTTCTCCAGATCCGGTCGTATGAGCTGCTCCAGCTTCGCTAGATCGGTGGCGGTGACCGGCTGAGGGCGCAGCGCGATGCCCATGGCGTAGTTGGCGGCGCCGGGCACCCACGCCCACTCCCGGCGAAACCGGTCGGCCCGCACGTGATAGGCGCGTTTGTCCCACGCCTTGGCCGATCGCTCCGCGTCCTCGTTGATGGTCTCCAGTGCCGTGGCGACCACCGAGACGAGGTCCCGGGCTAGATCGGGATCCTTTTCCAACCACTCGGGCAGGTGAACCCGCAGAATCTCCGCAACCACCCGCATCTGTCGATCTCGATCTTTAGCAGCCATAGCAAACGCTCCGGTCTCTCGTTGGCCTTCGTCGTTGATCCACGCGGCGCCACTTTACCACACGCATCGCTGCCGTCAACTTTCGCGCCCCGGCAGGCTGGGCAGCCGGGAGCGGATCGCGTCCCGGGCTTGGGTGCCCAGGCGTTCCAACTGCTCGACGAGCCCGACGCTCTTGCGTTCGACGTAGTAAGCGACCCCGATCGAACCGGGCCCGGCGTGCACACCCAGGGCCACCGGCACCCGAGCCAGATAGGCTTCCACGCAGTTCAGCCGCTCCTTGAGGGTCTCCAGCACGCTGCGACCTTCTGCCTCGTCCTCGGCGAAGTGCACGGTGAGGTGGACCGGGTCGTCGCCGACGTCGCCGGCGACCTTATCGACGAGCGCGCGGAGCCCATGGCTGTGACGCCGAACCTGTCCGCTGATGCCTACCTTGTTCTCCTTCACCTGGATCAGAGGTTGGATGCGCAGGAAGCTGCCCACGCGTCCGGCGGCGCTGGAGAGGCGTCCTCCCTTGAGGGCGTAGGAGACGCTCTCCAGCAGGGCGATCAGGTTGACGTTGGGAACCACGGCGCGCGCGCGATCCACGACCTCCTGCACCGAGGCTCCTTCGGCCGCGGCCCGGGCGGCTTCCAGCACGACGAACCCCTCGGCCATAGCGGTGCTCCCGGAGTCGATGACCGTGACCGGGATGGGGCTCTCGCGTCCCGCCAGTTCGGCCGCGTTACACGTGCCGCTCTGCCGGCCGGCGATGTGGATGGCCACCACGTGCTGGGCCCATGCGCTGACCCGTTCGTAGACCTCGATGAAGCGGCTCAGCGGGGGGACGGCGGTACTCACAGTCATCTCCGGGTCGGCGCGTAGTCGCTCGAAGAAGGTCTTCTCATCGAGATCGATCCCGGCTTGATAGGTGTCGGCACCCATCTGGACCCAGAAGGGCAGGACCTGGATGTTGTAACGCCGGCGCAGATCGTGGGGAAGGCTGGACGCGGAATCGGTTACAATGGCGACGGTGGGTTCGGGGGGCAAGGCATCCTCCTTATGTCAGGGTTAAGGGTGAGTTGTCGGGTGCGGTTGGTTGAGTCTTTGTCTCGGTTGAGTTTTTGTCTCAGTTGAGTTTTCGTCTCAGTTGAGTTTTCGTCCCAATTTTGGTAGGATTAATAAACATCAGGCGTCGCGCGCAGCCTGATGCTCTGAGTGTACTCGGCTTGGTTTGATAGGCAAATCGATGGGCTCTTCTAGCCTTTCGGCGTTGACCGTCATCGGCAGCATGGGCGCAGGCGTTGAGGATAAGCAGGAGTGGCACAGATAGCACACAAGGCAGTATTTGAGGGTCTCGTGGTTGACGAGGCGGATCGATCCGTGGGGGTGGCGCGGGTCGGGGGGGAGCCCTACTACGTCATCGACGACGATGGCTTTCGCCGTCATATTCCGGCGGAGACGGTCGACCGGCAGGTGTTGATGATCATGCAGGAGAACGTGCTCGCCAATCGCGAGGCGGTGGTGGAGGGGATGCTTGAGTATATGGGGAAGGATGACCTCTTCACCAAGGCCGCCGTCGAGGCCTCGATCGGTCAGATGGGCGAGCAGATGGAGCAGCTCTTCACCGCCGGCCTTCCCAACGAGGCCCGCCAGTGGTTGGGGATGATGGGGCTCCGCATCGTGATTGACGTTCACGGTGAGGTTATCGACCTGGAGATGCCAGAGGGGGTTGAACCGGACGAGCTTTAGGCTCTGAGGGTTTGAGTCCTCTGAGTCAGCCGACGCGCCCGCTGATGTAGGCTTCGGTTCGCTCTTGCTCCGGATTTGTGAAGAGTTTCTGCGTTGGGGCGTATTCGACCAGCTCCCCGAGCCAGAAGAACGCCGTCTTTGTAGAGACCCGCGCGGCCTGCTGCATATTGTGGGTGACGATCACGATGGTGTAGTTCTTCGTGAGTTGGCGCATCAACTCCTCGATCCGCCGGATCGCGATAGGATCGAGGGCGGAACAGGGCTCGTCCATCAGCACGATCTCTGGGGCGACCGCAATCGTGCGCGCGATGCACAACCGCTGCTGTTGGCCGAGGCCCAGATTCAGGGCGGGAACGGAAGGGTCGCCGTCGATCTCATCCCAGAGATCGACCTCTTTGAGATAGGTCTCCACGATCTCGTCGAGATCTACGTGCATGTTCAGCGCTCGCGGCCCCATGGCGACGTTGTTGTAGATCGATTGGGGAAAGGGGTTGGGCTTTTGAAAAACGAGGCCGACCTTCTGCCGAAGCGCGACCACGTCCGTCCCCGGATCGTAGACGTCCCGCCCATCGATCCGTATCTCACCCTCCAGCCGCGTGCCTGGGATCTCGTCGTTCATGCGGTTCAGACAGCGCAAAAACGTCGACTTCCCACAGCCCGAAGGCCCGATCAACGCGGTGATCTCCTTCTCCTCGATCCCAAGGTTGATATCGAAGAGCGCTTGATGCTTGCCGTAGAAAAAGTCGAGCTCCTTGACCTGAATGATCGGATTTTTGATGGCTACCATCGCACTCACTTTCCTGAGATCCAAGCCCCACTCTATGGATGGGGTGCCACGCCTCAACTTGCTTCGAGAGTATAACTTAGGCCGTTCCAAAAAACAAATGGTTCCAATAGCCGGGATTTTTCAAGGAAAAAGCACCCGGTTTGGGATAGTTTGAATTCTGGAACTACCTTAGCAGTCTTCAATGTCAACGAGGTGGCGGTGAGGCCCAGGATCTTATTCATGTTGCTCCGAGGAGATTTGCAATCTCCGTCTCCGCCGGTCAAGGTGGGTCCAGGATCGGCGGTTGCCCTTATCGTATCTCGGAGTAAAATCTATAATCGTGCATAGACGAGATGGGTTCTCAGCGGGTCTTCGTCCTTCCTTGGTGTTACTCCTGCTTGTGGTTTTGGCCGGATGCAGCCGAGGGGATGCTCCAGTCCTTGAATCCGGAGGAGGGCCGCTGATCCAGAACAAAGGCTCAGATACCATTGTAAACCTCGCCCTGGCGTGGGCTGAGCGCTACCAGCAGGTTCGGCCGGAGGTGGAGATTGCCGTGACGGGGGGCGGGTCGGGAACCGGACTCGCCGCGCTCATCAACGACACGGTCGACATCGCGAATGCCTCCCGCCCGATCAAGCCCGAAGAGTTGGAGGCCGCCCGCGCGAACGGCGTGGAACCCCAGGAGTTTGTCATCGCCCGCGATGCCATCGCGGTCATCGTCCATCCCAGCAATCCGGTCGATCAACTGACGCTGCGACAGCTTTCGGACATCTTCAGCGGCACGTATGATAACTGGCAGGCGGTCGGCGGCGAGGATCGCCCGATCGTTCGTCTCTCCCGGGAGACCAACTCCGGTACGCACATCTATTTTCTGGAGACCGTGGTCCGTCTGGGCGATAAGGACGCGACGACCCTCTTTTCCCCGGATACACTGCTCTTGCCCTCTTCGGAGGGAATTGGGGAGGAGATTCGCCAGAACCCCAATGCGATTGGATATGACGGCCTGGGCTATGTGACCGAGGATATGAAGACGCTCGCCGTGGGAACCGGACCTGAGGGGCCTTTCTGGCAGCCGTCGATTCAGAATGTGAATGAGGGTGTCTATCCCATCTCCCGCGATCTCTATATGTATACGGGCGGGGAACCTAATTCGACGATCAAGACCTACTTGGATTGGATTCGTTCGCCGGAGGCCCAGTCTATTGTCCGTGATCTGGGCTTCGTGCCCTTGGTTGACGTCGAGTGACCGTGGTTGGATGAGGGGTGTCTTTGTGATGATTGGGGTAGGAGCCGTTACCTGTGACGATTTCTGAGAGAAAATCTGCGACGGCTTCACGACACGCGTCGGCGAAGTTGCTGGAGTGGTTGATTGAGCGCGCTATCCGGGTCGCGGGCGTTTCGGCCATCGTCCTGGTCCTGATGATCTTCTTCTTCCTGATCCGTGAGGGCGTGCCGGCATTCGTGGAGATTCCGTTTCAGGACCTTCTGGCCCGGCGGTGGTACCCGATTGAGGATTACTTTGGCTTGCTTCCGCTCATCATGGGCTCGTTGATCATCACCATAGGGGCAGCTGTGATCGCTCTGCCGTTGGGACTGGCAACGGCGGTTTTTATCGCCGAAATCGTGCCGGATTGGGCCCGCGAGATTTTAAAGCCCGCCGTGGAGATTCTGGCCGGGATTCCCTCGGTGGTGATCGGCTTCATGGGGATGACTCTCCTGGCGCCGTGGTTGCGCCGCAGTCTTGACATCCCCACAGGCCTGACGGCTTTCACTGGTATGATCCTTCTGGCGTGGATGGCCCTCCCCACGGTCGTCAGCGTCGTCGAGGATGTGATTGATTCGGTGCCGAAGACGTATCGGGACGCCGGGCTGGCGCTGGGATTGACCCGGTGGCAGACGATCGTCCGGGTCGTGCTGCCCGCTGGGCGCACCGGCATTCTGACCGCCCTGATGTTGGGGGTGGGCCGTGCGATTGGGGAGACGATGACCGTGATGATGGTGACGGGAAACGCGGCCCGAATTCCCAAGGGGCTTTTGGACATCTTCATGCCGGTCCGCACGATGACCGCGACCATTGCTGCCGAGATGGGGGAGGTGGCCCACGGCAGCGTGCACTATCACATCCTCTTTGCCGTGGGATTGGTCCTCTTCATTATCAGTTTCTTTGTGAACCTGATGGCGGCGATGGTGGTGTTCAAGGAGTCTGAACGATCCGAGCGTATGCTTTCGTAGCTGCGCTCTTAGGATGGGTTGGCTAACGCATGATCTCTAGGCAGACATCTCAGCGCATTGCATTCGGCTTTATCACCCTGGTCGCGATGATCGTGATCGCGCCGATTATCCTGATGGTGGGATATATCCTGGTCAAGGGAGCGGGGGCAATCTCATGGGAGTTTCTGTTTCGCATGCCCCGCAATGGGATGAAAGCGGGCGGCGTGCTCCCGGCAATTTTGGGCACGCTCTATTTGACGGTAGGGACGGCTCTGGTTTCGGTCCCGTTAGGGGTGGGAGCTGCAATCTATCTGTCGGAGTACGCGGGGGATAGCCCACTCACCCGCGCGATCCGCATTGCCATCATCAACCTGGCGGGCATCCCTTCGGTTGTGTACGGGCTGTTCGGCTTGGGACTCTTCGTGCTCTTCTTCAACTTCGGCACCTCGATCGTCGCCGGCTCGTTGACCCTGGGCATTATGACCTTACCGATCGTGATCAGCACGGCGGAGGAGGCTCTCCGTGCGGTGCCGCAGTCTTTCCGATTGGTCAGCACCAGCCTCGGCAGTACTTCGTGGCAGACGGTCCGTGAGGTGGTTTTGCCGCAGGCCTTGCCCGGCATCATCACGGGGGTGATCCTCGGCCTGGAGCGTGCTGCCGGGGAGACGGCGCCGATTCTCTTCACCGCGGCGGCATTCTTCTTGCCCCAGCTCCCCAAGTCGATTTTTGATCAGACGATGGCCCTGCCCTATCATCTCTTTGTGATCAGCACCCAGGTGCCGGGGATGCCCGTTCGCATCCAGTACGGCACGGCGCTTGTGCTCCTCGCCTTTGTCCTGTTTATGAATCTGGCCGCGACCTTGATCCGCCGGCACTACCGGCGCCAGCGAGTTTGGTGAACGCCATGGATACCGATGTCAAGATTCGCATTGAAGATCTGTCCGTCCGTTACTCCGATGGCACGGAGAGCCTGCAGGGGATCAACCTGGATATCTACCTCAATCAGATCAACGTGCTCTTTGGGCCCTCGGGGGGCGGCAAGAGTACACTGTTGCGCACGATCAACCGCCTGAATGACCTCGTGGACGTCGCCGAGCAGCAGGGCCGCGTGCTGTTGGACGGTGAGGACGTCCTCGACCCTGATTACGACGTCATCCAACTGCGCCGCCGGATCGGGATTGTCTTCGCACGCCCGGTGCCGCTTCCGATGAGCATTTACCGGAATATCACGTATGGGTTGGAGGTGGCTGGAGAGCGCGACCGGATGCACCTCGACGCAGCGGTCGAGCGCGCGTTGAAACAGGCCGCCCTGTGGGAGGAAGTAGCCGACCGCTTGCCGGACAGCGCGTACGATCTCTCCGGGGGACAGCAGCAGCGCTTGTGCCTGGCGCGGTCCCTGGCGCTGCAGCCTGAGGTGATGATGCTGGACGAGCCAACCTCCGGTCTCGATCCCATCTCCACCTTCAAGATCGAGGAGACGCTCCAGGAGCTCAAGAACGCGTACACGATTGTGATCGTGCCGCACAGCGTGCAGCAGGCGGCCCGGATCGCCGATTGCGCGGCCTTTTTCCTGCAAGGGGAGCTGGTCGAATGGGGCGAGGGCACGGACCTCTTCACCGCGCCTCACGATAACCGGACTGAGGACTACATCACCGGTCGATTTGGGTAGACTGAATTTCGCAACCCATTTTCATTTTGGGAAAGCGAAGTATATAAGCCCGCTCAATCGCTTCCTATGCCGTACAAGGGGTGTAGACGCGAACAGGATTAACGAAGCCAGGGGTCGATGCACACGGTGAACTTGATGAAAATCGCAGACGTGCACCAGAGCACATTGGAAATGGCTTCGGTCATCCATTTCCGTTAGGGCTCGTCTCACTTTCCCCTCTTCCGTTTTGTAATCAAACCTTGGGTAGCCCTTCTATGCGTTTTAATTGTGGTATATCGGGAGACTCCTATGCATGAACTCAAACGTAATTTCAGACTCCAGATGTCGTCCGCATCTAAGTGTCCGCAATTTCTCCCTCTGGCTCTGAGTGTTGCGCTTTTAGCAGCCAGCGCTTGGATTATCGATGAGGACCTTCGCCTTTGGATGCAGATCGGCGGGTTGGTGTTTCTTGCTTGTGCGCCGATTGTTACGTTTCTTCATCGATGGGATCGCCAGATCGGTGTAGGATTCAGTATATTGACCTTGATCGTCGCCCTGATCGTGCTTGCGATCTGGCAGGATATGGCTGCTATCTTGCCCCTTTTGGCGATTCCAACCGGACTGGTTGCCGCTTTCATCGGGCTGCCTGTAGCGATCATTAGCGCTGTTGGTGAAACCCTATTATTGCTCTTTATTCATGACATTGATGTGGTGAATGGATTGACATCCATTGGGGTTATTTGGGGCGTTATCGGGCTTATCGCCTTAGTCTACCGCCCGATTGCTGAGACGGCTGCGTGGGCATCCGACTTCTACCAACGAGCACTCGAAGTACGAAAAGAGAGTTTTATGCGTAAAGAGGTCTTAGAACAGACCTTACACGATTTAGCTAACGCTAACCGGCAACTGGCGATGGCATCTAAGCGTATGGCTGGCTTGCGAACTTTGGCGGAAGAAGCCCAGAAAACGAAAACGATGTTCTTGGCAAAGGTAAGTCATGAATTCCGTACGCCTCTGAATATGATTATCGGTTTGGTCGAGTTGATGGTGGAATCTCATCAGATCTATGCAATGGAACTCCCGCCTGATATGGTTAAAGATCTTGAGGTGGTATTGCGTAATTGCCGACATCTCTCAAGCATGATCGATGACGTTCTGGATCTTACGCGCGTTGAGACTGGAAGTGTGACTCTTCATCGCGACTGGGTCTGTATTTCCGAGATTATTGCCGAAACTGTAGCAGCGGTTAAACCCCTGATCGAGAAGAAGCATCTAGTGCTCGAAGTTAAAATACCCGAGGGTTTGCCGGAGATCTACTGTGATCGAGCACGGATACGTCAGGTTGTGCTCAATCTGGTCAGCAACGCGGCACGCTTCACGGAGGCGGGTGGGATCACGATCGATGTCAACACAAGTAATGGGCATATTGTCACAAAGGTGATTGATACAGGACCCGGCATCGCGCCCGAGGATATTTCGCGAATTTTTGAACCTTTCTCCCAGGGGAGCGGAAATCTTTGGCGCGATAAGGCGGGAAGTGGTTTGGGACTTAGCATCAGCCAACAGTTTGTAAAGTTTCATAGAGGTCGTCTGTGGGTGGAGAGTGAAGTTGGTAAGGGTAGTAGTTTTAATTTCAAGCTGCCGATTTCACAGCCTTTGGATCCCATAGCGCGTCCAGGTTATCAAATTAGGGAGGATTGGATTTGGAGAGAGAGGGCCTTTCGCACTGATCGTGCTCAGGTTGCTGAACAGGTACGTAAGCCCCTGCTGGTTCTTTCAGATTCCGTGGGTAGTCTTTACCCTGAACTGATGCGTTACAACGATGATATCGATATCGTCGAGATGGGGGATCTTTCTGCAGTTCAATCTCAAGGAGAACCGTATCCTGCCGATGTGATCGTAGTTAATAGAGAGGCCCCCAACCCTTTTTCGGATTCCCGGTGCTTCACGGACGATCTCCTGCCACCCGGTACATTGATCACGCAATGCTCGTTACCCTCTAGTGCGGTGAAGGCTGAGCTTGCAGGTGCTGCCGGTCATTTGACAAAGCCTGTGACACGACAAATGTTGGGTGACGCCATTGATCGCCTGGATCGAGAGGTAAAACGGGTGTTGATTATCGACGATGATCCGGATGTTCTTGGTCTTTTTCGGCGTATGCTCCACTTGTATGATGCAAATCTGAGAGTAGATGTAACCTGTAATCCAGAGATTGGACTCGATAAAGTAAGGTTCGTATCTTATGATTTGGTGCTGTTGGATGTGGTGATGCCTCAAATGGATGGTTGGACGTGGCTGGCTGCCATGCAGGAAGAGAGCTTGTTACAGGATCTTCCTATCTACCTCATATCGGCCCAGGATCCTGCAGATGAGCCGGCTAAGACCCCCTATTTGCTCTTCTCGGCAGCCGATGGGTTTTCTGTCAATAAACTGCTGCGCTGTGCTTTGGAGGTGTCGAAGCTTCTGATGACGCCTGATGCAGAGCTTGATCCAATTCTGCAACAAACTGGCGGGGGCGGATAGGCTTAGAGAGAAAAGCTGTAGCACCTAAAGCCATAGCCAAATTCTTTTCTTTGACGACGGAGCATACAATGACAGGGATGTCTCGCGTTGCTGTTCGTTCGCGCAGGTGACTCAAAAGCTGCCACCCGTCGATATCTGGGAGCATTACGTCAAGGATAATAAGATCTGGGTTTACTTTCTCGACCATCATGAAGAGGTCCTGATCGGTTGGTATTTGAATAATGCGGTACATTGTTCCGGTTGTGCAACGCCGGTAGAAGTAGACCATATCAGGATTGTCCTCGACGACGAGTATGTTTCGGTTACCGACTACGGGCAGCTTTACTTGAAGAAAGAGCTTTTGTCCTCGTTGATGAAGCTCTACTGAAGCGTTGGGGGGCGCGATGATTTCAGTGATGGCCGTCTCATCGATAGATAGATCCTTGTCGGTGAGCGAACCCGTGATCGTGATCTTGACCTGACCATCTTCCAAGGCCGCGTATATCATCAAATATGATATGGATGCGTTGGATGCCAGATTACCGATAGCTGTGATGAGGGTCTGTCGCAGCACGGAGGGATGGGCCGCAGCGATCAGATTGGGCTGCACGAAACCTACATTGACCTCGATGCCGAGTTTAGGAAGCAGGGCAGCTTCTAGATCAATCACTTCCTGGATAACCTTATCCAAGTCAGACTGCGCATCCGGCATCGTTTTCCGTAGTGAGGCCATTTCGAGATCTGCCTGTGATTGCCAATCCCGAGCTTGAACCGAGCTGACAACTTGGTCAGCGTCAGGTCGGAACTGCCATACAGTACGGGCCAGGATATGAATGGCTTCCTTCTGCACGCGCTGCACATTGCGGATGCTCATATGAAGGTATTCGGCTGTTTCTTCTTGGCTAAGACCCAGCACAAACCGCTTGTTTAACGACTCAAAATGCAGCCAAGCTCTGGAGTCCTGCGGCGTGTCTTGATCCGGCTCAATGCTCTTGATTGCGGCGATGACCTGGGTCTGGACTGGTCCGGCTCCCGCATTCTGAGCACACCCTATCGTAGCGCATAGTACCTCTGATGGTTCGAACCTGACATCCTGCAAATGGTATAACGCCTCACGAAGCTCGTCTCTAAAAATCTCGAAGTCAGTCATTATCTCTATCGTGTCCGGTTTCCGTCCGTTATTTGTCGTGTACAGACAGGTTAGTTTATTATATCATGATTACTGATCCGAACACATGAAACTAAACAAATCCCGGTATTCGGCATGGTTTAAGTTAGCTTGACAAATTGCCCACAGGGATCTTTGTGCCAGAATTGGTTTATTAGAGACCAATAGGCCAGGAGACCACCTGTGGGCAGTAGAAGAAAT
>DAOTTS010000126.1:0-13283 GCA_034437735.1 Anaerolineae bacterium | reverse complement strand
AGGACCTGCTAGAAGCGCACTTCGATTTTGAGCAGTTGTACAAGAAATTATCGTTGATCAAACCCTAAGGCGTCGGTCGGGAGACCTCGCCCAACAGAAGGCGGCGGGGCGTCGGTCGGGAGACCTTGCCCAACAGGAGGCGGTGGGGCGTCGGTCGGGAGACCTTGCCCAACAGAAGGCGGCGGGGCGTCGGTCGGGAGACCTCGCCCAACAGGAGGCGGCTCTATGAAAACTAAACATAACACATTGGATGGATTATTACGGCCCAAGTCCATCGCCATCATTGGGGCGTCCAACACGCCGGGAAAGATCGGTTATCTGGCAGCCAAGAACGTTATCGAGAGCGCTTATGAGGGCGAGGTCTACCCCATCAACTGGAAGGCCGACACCATCCTGGGTGTGAAAGCCTATGCCTCGGTGCTGGACGTGCCAGGGGAGATCGATGCGGCGATGATCATCGTCCCGGCGGAATCCACACCCGCGGTGGTGGAAGAATGTGGCCAGAAGGGCATCAAGGGCTTAATCATCGTCGCCTCGGGGTACAGTGAAGCGGGGCGTAAAGATTTAGAGGATCGCGTGGTAGAAATCGCCCACCGCTATGGCATGCGCGTGCTGGGACCGAATATCGTGGGCATTATGTCCAACTCCGACCAGTGCAACGCCTCGTTCGCGCCCTTCTTACCCCTACCGGGCAAAGCGTCCATGCTTTCACAGAGCGGGGCGCTGTTGATCGCGATGACGGTGGCGACGTACAGTCGCCACGTGGGTTTTGATAAGATGATCCCCACCGGTAATATGTCGGACGTGAACTTCAGCGATCTGGTGGAATGGCTCAATGAGGATGAGGCCACCGCTTGCATCACGATGTATATCGAGGGATTGCACGACGGACGACGCTTTATCGAGACGGCGAAGTGCGCCAAGAAACCTATCGTCGCTCTGAAGGCCGGCATCTCCGCGCACGGCGCGGCAGCGGCAGCCTCGCACACAGGCTCGATGGCCGGATCGGGGCAGATCTATAAAGCGGCCTTCAAGCAGGCGGGGATCGTGCGGGCCGCTGACCTGAACAACCTCTTCGACCGCACCCTGGCGCTCTCGCTCCAACCGCCGATGCGGGGGGATAACTTGTTGGTGCTCAGTAACGGCGGCGGCGTGGGGGTATTGGCCGCCGACGCTGCCGAGCGGTACGGCGTCCCCTTGCAGTTCGCGCCCGATGACGTCCAGGCATCGCTGAAGGCCCACATGCCGCCTTTCGGCTCGGCGAAGAACCCCGTGGACCTGACGGGGATGGTAGGCTGGCGCGAGTATGAAGAGACGGTCACCTATGCCCTGGGCCATCCCTGGGTGGATGGGTTGGTGGTGCTGTATTGTGAGACGCAGCGCACGGAGCCAATGAAGATCGCGGAGAGTATCAAACGGGCGGTGGGGCGTCGGTCAGGAGACCTCGCCCAACAGGAGGCGGCGGGGCGTCGGTCGGGAGACCTTGCCCAACAGGAGGCGGCGGGGCGTCGGTCAGGAGACCTCGCCCAACAGGAGGCGGTGGGGAAAGCGCTGGTTCCAATCGCGGTGTCCTTTATCGGCGGAGAGCGCTCTGACGAGGCAATGAAGTGGCTGGCGGCGAATGGGATCCCGGCGTATGGTGCACCCGATCTGGCGGTGAATGCGATGGCGGCGCTGCGGGAGTACGCGCGGGCGTGCCAAGCTAGTCCCTTCGACAACGCCCACGCGCGCTTCACCGACGTGGACCAGGCAACGGCACGGGCCATCCTCGCCGAGGTACGGGCGGCGGGCCGCGATCCCACCGAGGTCGAGGCAAAGCGCGTCTTCGCCGCCTATGGTCTGCCTGTAGTGGCGACGGAGCTGGCGCTCAGCGAGGACGAGGCGGTCACGATGGCAGAGAAAATGCGCTATCCTGTGGTGATGAAGATCATCTCGCCCGCCATTGTCCACAAATCCGACGCGGGCGGCGTGAAGATCAACGTCCGGGACGCGGAAGCAGTGCGGGAAGCTTATCACGAGATTTTGGAGAACGCCCGGGCCTATGTTGCCGGGGGGCCGGGGCCTCGGTCAGAGAGAGGCGCGGTCTCCTCTTGTTCGCCGAAGGTCTCTGACCGAGGCGAAGACAATAAGGATGACATAGAGATTCACGGCGTAGCGATCCAAGAGATGGCTCCAGGGGGCACCGAGGTGATCTTGGGATCGATCAACGACCCGACCTTCGGCCCGACGCTGATGTTCGGCTTGGGCGGCGTGTTCGTGGAAGTGCTGCGCGACGTCACCTTCCGGGTCGCGCCGGTCTCCACCCTGCACGCCATGAAAATGTTGTCCGAGATCGAGGGCGCTCCCATTTTGGAAGGGGTACGGGGGGAAGCCCCTCGGGACCGGGAGGCCCTGGCCGAAGCCCTCAGCCGCTACGCTCAGATGATCACCGAATTGGGCGATGAGATTAGCGAATCCGACGCTAACCCTGTACTGGTCTACGCCGAGGGCAAGGGTATCAAAATCGTGGACGCGCGGATCGTTTTGAGTGCCCGGAATGAAACTATCTAGCGGCAGAGGTTAATAAAGCGTAGGCGCGATTTCCATATCGCGTCAATTCGTTGAGAATTGAGCGTTGAGAACTGAGGACTAAACCTTCCGGGAAGCGAAAAGAAGCTTCCCGGAAGGAAGTGCTCGAAGGGAAAGCGTAGGCGCGATTTCCATATCGCGTCAATTCTAGCGGTAGGGCTCGCAAGGCCACAGTCACGCTCAAGCCCGACCGAGGCGCAGGACACATATTAACCCTATCATGCGCCCTCTATCGGTGGCGCGTTATGTCGTGAGGAGATGACACCCATGTCAGTCAAAAAAATAACACCGGTTCCAGAGGATATTGATATCGCCCAAGCCGCTGAACTGCGAACCATACAGGAGATCGCGGAGACGGTGGACCTGAGTGAGGAAGATTTGGAGCTTTACGGGAAGTACAAAGCTAAGGTGCGCTTAGACGTCCGGGAGAAGCTTAAAGCGCGTCCGGACGCCAAATATATCGACGTTACAGCCATCACCCCCACGCCCCTGGGCGAGGGCAAGACCACGACGACCATCGGCCTGACCCAGGCGCTCGGCTATCTGGGTAAACGGGCCATCGCCGCCATCCGGCAACCCTCGATGGGACCGACGTTTGGGATCAAGGGGGGCGCGGCGGGCGGGGGGTATAGCCAAATCGTGCCGATGACGGATTTCAACCTGCACCTCACCGGGGATCTTCACGCCGTGGGGGTCGCCCATAACCTCTGCGCGGCGGCGATTGACGCCCGGATCTATCACGAGAATCGCTGGAGCGACGCTTTCTTCGCGCGCCAGGGGCTGACGAAACTTGACATTAACCCCTACGCGGTGGCGTGGAATCGCGTTGTGGACATGAACGACCGCGCTCTGCGCAGCATTATGGTGGGGCTCGGATCGATCAGCGACGGCCCCTTGCGCCAGACGGGCTTTGATATCACCGTCGCCAGCGAGTTAATGGCGATCCTGGCCCTGACGACGAGCCTGGAGGATATGCGCGAACGCATCGGCCGCATTGTGATCGGGACAAACAGTAAGGTGCATAACCCCGATCCGATCACGACGGAGGATCTCGGCGTTGCGGGCGCGATGACGGTACTCATGAAGGACGCGATCATGCCTAATCTGCTTCAGACGCTGGAGGAGCAACCGGCCTTTGTGCACGCGGGGCCGTTCGCGAACATCGCGCATGGGAATTCCTCGGTGATCGCTGACCTATTGGGGGTGAAGATGGGCGAGTTTTTGGTCACCGAATCTGGATTCGGCGCCGATATCGGCATGGAGAAATTCTTTGATATCAAATGCCGGGCTTCGGGTCTCATTCCCAGCGCGGTCGTGATGGTGGCCACCGTGCGAGCGTTGAAGATGCATGGCGGCGGCCCGCGCGTGATCCCCGGCCGAGGGTTGGACAAAGCTTATACCGAGGAAAACCTGGCGCTCGTGCGCCAGGGCGTATGCAACCTGGAAGCTCACATCCGCATCGCGCGCAAGTTCGGCATCCCCGTCGTCGTGGCGATCAACGCCTTCGACACCGATACGGAAGCGGAGTGGGATATCATCCGGGATGCGGCCCTGCAGGCAGGAGCATTTGACGCTGTGGTCACGCATCACTGGGCCAGGGGCGGGGCGGGCGCGGCAGCGCTGGCCGAGGCCGTGATCAAGGCCACTGAAGATGACGCTGATTTCCGATTCCTTTACGATGTGGATCAACCTATCAAGGAGAAGATTGAGATTTTGGCCCGCGAGGTCTACGGCGCGTCGGGTGTAGATTATGCCCCGGAGGCCGAGGACAAGATCGCGATGTACACAGACCTGGGCACGGGCTACGCAGACACCCCCATTTGTATGGCGAAAACCCACCTCTCGTTAAGCCACGATCCCAGTTTGAAGGGCGTGCCCCAAGATTACGTATTCCCCATCCGCGACATCCGCGCGAGTGTGGGGGCGGGATTCCTATATCCGCTGGCTGGTGAGATGCGTACAATGCCCGGCCTGCCCAGCAAGCCCTCGTTCATGGACATTGATATAGTGGATGGCGAGATCGTGGGGTTATCGTAACCTAATGATATTCGGAACGCGGACATCTTGTCCGCATGTTAGCGAGCGGGACGTCCGCGTTCCAGAGCTAGGTGCAAAGGAGTAAGGTATGACAGCACAGTTAATCGATGGCAAAGGGATCGCGAAGGCGATTCAGGAAGAACTCACGCAGAAGGTGAAGCAGCTTAAGGAGCAGCACGGAATTGTCCCCGGGCTGGCGACGGTGTTGGTCGGGGATAACCCCGCCTCGCAAACGTACGTGCGCATGAAGCGCAAACGCTGCGCGGAGATTGGCATCCGTTCGGTCGGGCACGAACTGCCCGCCGAGACCTCGCAGGAGGAGGTGGAGCGTCTAGTCTGGGAACTGAACCAGGATCCGACAATCCACGGCATCTTGGTCCAATTGCCACTGCCCGATCACCTCGACGAGGAGGCGGTGCTCAACACCGTCAGCTTGACGAAGGACGTGGATGGATTTCACCCCGTGAACATCGGGCGATTGGCGATGAAGGGCCGCCAGCCCATGTTCACTCCCTGTACCCCGACAGGCATCATTGAACTGATCGACTGCACGGACGTGGCAATCGAGGGCAAAGAGGCCGTGGTCTTAGGCCGCAGCAATATCGTCGGTCTGCCGGTGGCGATGCTGCTACTTAAGCGCAACGCGACCATCACGATCTGTCACTCACGGACCCAGGATTTGCCGGAGGTCACCCGGCGGGCTGATATTCTGATCGCCGCTGTAGGGCGCGCCGAGATGGTCAAGGCCGACTGGGTGAAGCCGGGGGCGGTGGTCATCGACGTGGGCATCAACCGCGTGGACGACGCCAGTCGCAAGCGGGGCTATCGCCTGGTGGGCGACGTGGATTTCGAGGCCGTGAAGGAAGTCGCCGGCCACATCACGCCCGTTCCCGGCGGGGTCGGGCCGATGACCATCGCGATGCTGTTGAGCAACACGGTCGCCAGTGCCAGCCGGGAGATTGACTAAAGCGAGACATGCGGCTTTAAAAACTTGACAGGTCTCCCGAAGGAGGAACTATGAGTTGTGTAGCGATTGTAGGCGCGGGGCCGACGGGATTATTCGCCGCTAACCATCTCGCCGAACAAGGGGTCGCTGTCGTGCTCATCAATCGCGATATTAAGCCCGGGGGCTTAGCAGAGTACGGCATTTATCACGATAAGATCAAAGTGAAAGCGGCGTTGCGGAAGCAATTCCACAAGATTCTCGTCAGCAATGCGGCCGCATCTAAGATCACGTATTACGGCAACGTCAGCATAGGCGAGCCAGGCGACTTAAGCCTGGAAACGCTGCAAGCGATGGGTTTCGATGCCATTATGGTGACGGTGGGCGCGCAGGGGACAAAGTGGTTGGGTTTACCCGGTGAGCACTTGGAGGGTGTCTATCACGCCAAGGAGATTATCTATCACTACAATAAGCTACCGCCCTACAGCGAGCGCGAGTTTACTATCGGCCAGCGGGTGGCGTTGATTGGCGTGGGGAACGTCATGGCCGATATCGCGCATTGGTTAGTCAGCGACCTGAACGTCGCCGAAGTGACTGCCGTGGCGCGTCGGGGGCCGGCGGAGGTCAAATTCGACAAGCGCGAGCTCCAATATGTGGGGGATTATGTGGACCGGGAGAATCTGGACCGGGAGATCGCACGGGTGGCATCGCGCATGCGGGCCGTGGGACAGGATCCCCAGGAAGCGAAGGCCTTTATCCGATCGGCGGTGCCGAAGGACTCACCCCTTGCGTTCGCCGAAGGTCTCCTGACCGAGGCGGGAGGGTGTCGGTCAGAGACCGCACCCAACTTGAAAATAGAGACCGCACCCAACTTGAAAATAGGTTCGCCGAAGGTCTCCGACCGAGGCGCGACGCGCGTGCGCTTCCGGTTTCTCTCCGCGCCCAAGCGTATCTTGGACGACGGGGAGGGGCACGTCGGCGCATTAGAGATCGAGGACACCGAATTAGTTATCAACGATGACGGGAGCACGTGGCCCCGGCGCATGCAGACGCTGCACCGCTTGAAGGTGGACACCCTCATCTTCTGTATTGGCGACCGAGTCAGTGAGACGTTGGGGCTTCCCGTGGCGCGGAACGAGTTTGTCAAGTGCCCGGCCCCTCGGTATCCTGTGAACGGCGTGGGTTACGAGGTCCATGACCCCGAAGCGAATGCCCGGATTGATGGCATCTTTGTGGCGGGATGGGCGCGCAAAGCCAGCACCGGACAAGTGGGATTGGCGCGCAAGGACGGACGGGCATGCGCGGAAGCTGTGTTACAATATATCGCGGCGTCTCAAGGCCCGCAGGAACGTGAAACCTACCCAGCCGAGGCGCTTCACGCTTGCCTGGAGAGCCTGGAGAAGCCGGTGGTGTCGAAAGAGGATTGGCAACGCTTGACTGTCATCGAAGCCCACGAGGCTGAACAGCAGGGCCTGGAGACGTTTAAGTTTGATACCAACGAAGCGATGTTAGCGGCGTTGGATTTAGCATATACAAACCTTCCGGGAAGCGAAAACTAAACCTTCCGGGAAGCGAAAAGAAGCTTCCCGGAAGGAAGGAGAGTTGAATGACTATGACATTTTTTGAGGAGGTGGTCGCCGCTACGCCGGGGGAGACTCACCTGGAAATGTGTATACAGTGCGGCACATGTGGGGGCTCCTGTCCCTCAGGGGCCGATATGGAGCACACGCCGCGAGCGCTCTTCGCCATGATCGACGCGGGGATGAAAGAAGCCGTCCTGCGCAGCAACACGCCCTGGTACTGTGTCTCCTGCTATTACTGCATGGTGCGCTGCCCGCAGGAGATCCACATCACGGACATCATGTACACGCTCAAGCGCATGGCGATCGAAGAGGGCTACTCACGCCAGTCCAGCTCACCGGCAGCCCCCAAGTTCTCGGAGGACTTTATTTTCTTCGTCGAGAACTACGGGCGCGCCTTCGAGCTGGGCCTGATGACGCTGTATAACCTGCGTTATCGCCCGCTGGATATGCCGAAACTAGCCCCGATGGGCCTGGGCCTGTTGAGAAAGGGCCGCATCGACCTGATCCCTAAGCGTATCCGGCAGATGGACCAGCTCACGGCGATTTTGAATAAGGCGAAGGCGCTCGAAGGAAAAACGTAGGCGCGATTTCCATATCGCGTCAATTCCGATGTGTTGAGAACTAAGGACTAAACCTTCCGGGAAGCGAAAAGAAGCTTCCCGGAAGGAAGGAGAAAGGTATGACAAAAACCTATAGTTTTTATCCAGGGTGTTCCCTGGAACGGAACGCGTATGCTTATCTGCAATCGACGAAGGCCATTGCCAAGTCGTTGGGAATCACGCTTAACGAATTGCAGGACTGGAATTGCTGCGGGGCGACGGAGTATATCTCGCTGGCGCTGCTACCGGCGTTCGCCCTGATCGGGCGCAACCTGGCGATTGCCGAGGCCCAAGCAGAGCAAAGCCTGGTCGCCCCATGCAGCGCATGCTACATCAATCTTAAGAAGACCGATCACTATATGGGGGAATCCCGGGCGTTGGCCGACCAGGTTAACGAGGCACTGGAGGCCGGGGGCCTGCACTATACGCCGGGGTCCGTGAACGTGCGGCATCTCCTGGACGTCGTGGT
This sequence comes from Anaerolineae bacterium, assembly GCA_034437735.1. Classification (GTDB taxonomy): domain Bacteria; phylum Chloroflexota; class Anaerolineae; order B4-G1; family SLSP01; genus PWVB01. The sequence continues at coordinate 5,084 of DAOTTS010000126.1, read as the reverse complement.
CAACGACATCGGCTATGACGCCGTGCGCGACCAAGTTATCCGACCACTCGCCGGGCTGCGCGTGGCGCCCTATTACGGGTGTTTTATCCTGCGTCCGGAGTACGCCGGGATCGACAACGCCGAATATCCCACCATCCTGGATAAGCTGTTGGAGGCGCTGGGCGCGGAAGTCGTGGACTATCCCCTGAAGGGCCAATGCTGTGGCGGCCATATGACGCAGATCAGCGAATCCACCGCGATGGAGATGATCCACTACCTAATCAAGGCCGCAGCGGACCAAGGGGCCGACACGATCGCTACCGTGTGTCCGATGTGTCAACTGAACCTCGATGCTTTCCAGGGTGATATGAACCGCTACTTTAAAACCGATTATCGGATGCCCGTGCTCTATTTCACACAATTGATGGGCCTGGCCTTCGGCCTCGCGCCCCGGGCGTTGGGCATCGGTAAGGGCCTGGTGAGCGCTGAGACGGCGTTATCCAAGATCGAAAACAAGGGCCTGGAATCCGAGGAACAGGCACGGTCCACCGTCGAGGAACTGGCCGAGATCCCCAGCACGCTGCTGGACGCCGGGCGCTGGACGGCGACGGCTAAATTCTGGTCGCTGGCGGCGGGTTTCTGGAAGTTAGTCGGCGAGGGGATGAAGGGCTGGGGACACTAAGGACTAAACCTTCCGGGAAGCGAAAAGAAGCTTCCCGGAAGGAAGGAAAAACGGAGAGGAAGAGGAATGAGGATGAGCAAACGTACCCAAACGCAAGTACCTGAGGTGGGACGCACCGACGTGCGACCCGTTGAGGAGGCGGTCAAGATCGGCGTGTATGTCTGTCACTGCGGCAGCAATATCGCGGGGACGGTGGACGTCGCGGCGGTGGCCGAGTGGGCCATGGCGCTCTCCCACGTGGAGATCGCGCGGGATTACAAGTTCATGTGCTCCAGCCTGGGGCAGGAGCTGATCGAGAACGACATCAAAGAGCTGGGGCTGACGCGCGTCGTCGTCGCGTCGTGCTCCCCGCATATGCACGAGAAGACCTTTCGCAATGCGTGCGAGCGGGCGGGGCTGAACCCCTTCTTCTTTGAGATGGCCAATATTCGGGAGCACGACTCCTGGGCTACCGACGACCGTGAGGCCGCTACGCAGAAGGCCAAAGCCCTGGTCAAGGGCGCTGTCAACCGCGTCGTGTATCATCAAGCGTTGCAACCCATCCCCGTGGACATCAACCCGAACACGCTGGTCGTGGGCGGGGGGGTGGCTGGGATCACGGCGGCGCTGGAGCTGGCCAATGCGGGCCACCACGTCTATCTGGTGGAGCGCAGCCCGTCCATCGGCGGGCATATGGCGCAACTGGATAAGACCTTTCCCACGCTGGATTGCGCGGCATGTATCCTGACACCGCGCATGGTCGAGGTGGGCCAGCACGAGGCCATCACGCTGCTGAGCTATAGCGAAGTGGAACAGGTCGACGGCTACATCGGCAACTTCACCGTGACGGTGCGCAAGCGCGCGCGCCACGTCAACGAGGAGCTCTGTACGGGGTGCGGCATCTGCGAGGAGAACTGCCCGAAGCGTGTTATCGACACGGACTTCGAGGTTGGACTGGGCCAGCGTAAGGCTATCTACCGGCCCTTCCCGCAGGCGGTGCCCAAGTATCCCGTGATCGACACGGAGAACTGCCTCTATTTCCAACTGGGACGTTGCAAAAACTGCGCGCGTGTCTGCCCCACGGGGGCCATCGACTACGAGCAGGAGGATGAGATCTTGGAACTCGCCGTGGGCAACATCATCCTGGCGACGGGGTATAAGCTGTTCGATCCCACCCAGATCCCGCAGTATGGCTATGGACGGTTGGACAATGTCTTCACCAGCATGGAGTTTGAGCGTCTGGTGAACGCCGCCGGGCCGACGGAGGGCCGGATCGTGTTGCGCGACGGGAAGACGACGCCGCAGCGTGTGGCCATTGTGCACTGTGTAGGCTCCCGCGATCAGAACTATCACGCGTACTGCTCGAAGATCTGCTGCATGTATTCGCTTAAGTTCGCCCACCTGCTCCACGAGCGGCTGCCGGGCACGGAGGTGTATCACTGCTATATCGACATGCGCACCCCGGGGAAAGGCTACGAGGAGTTCTACCACCGGCTGTTGCGCGAGGGCACACACTTCGTGCGCGGGCGGGTGGCGAACATCACGGGGGTGCCCCGTAATGCTGAGGAGGAAGGAAAGCTCGTGGTGCAGGTGGAGGACACCCTCATCGGCAAACAGCGCCGCATCCCGGTAGATATGGTGATCCTAAGCCCGGCGATCGAGGCCCAGGAGGATGCGCCGGAGGTCGCGCACATGTTCGGCATGGGCTGTGACTTCGACGGTTTCTTCACCGAGCGTCATCCCAAACTCGATCCGGTGGCGACCATGACGGAGGGCATCTTTATCGCGGGCGCGTGCCAGGGGCCGAAGGATATCCCGGAGACCGTGGCGCAGGGCGCAGCGACCGCCGCCCGCGTAGCCGGGCTGATCAACCTGGGCACAGTGCAGATGGAGCCCATCCGCGCCAGCATCGACGAGGACCTCTGCTCCGGCTGCCGCATCTGTAACGACCTGTGTCCCTACAACGCCATCATCTTCGACGAGGAGAAGCAGGTGTCCCTGGTGCGGACGGCGCTCTGTCAGGGCTGCGGCACCTGTGTGGCGGCATGCCCCAGCGAGGCGATCACGGGCGCGCACTTCACCAATGCGCAGGTGATGGCCGAGATCGAGGGCGTGCTGTGGGACGTGATGAAATAAGGATTTAAAATTTGTCAATTTTAAATTTACAAATTTAAAATCAAAAAAGGACTAAGAGATGAATGAACAATACGACGCCAATTGGCGCCCTGTTATCGTCGGCTTTTTATGTAACTGGTGTTCCTATCGCGCGGCGGACCTGGCCGGCACCGCCCGGATTCATTATGCGCCCAATCTGCGCCCGATTCGCGTGATGTGTAGTGGGCGCGTGGAACCGCAATTTGTGCTCAAGGCGCTGCGGACGGGGGCCGACGGCGTGATGATCGCCGGATGCCACCCCGGTGAGTGCCACTACGTCGAGGGCAACCTCAAGACGATGCGGCGCTATCACCTATTGAAACAGATGTTGGCCCAGTTCGGCATCGAGGAGGAGCGGGTGCAGTTAGTGTGGGCCTCCGCATCGGAGGGCAATATCTTCGCCGAGGCGGTGAACCGGATGACGGAGCAACTGCGCGCGCTGGGGCCGCTGCGCTGGGAGGAGACGGTCCTGCGTGAAGAGGCCGAGGCCTGGCACACGGCCACGTTTGAGGACCTGAAAGCGGAGGTCGACGCGGCCATCGGCTCCTTCGACTACGCTCAGGACATGCCTTCGGCAGGCTCAGGGCAGGCTCCTGAGGGGGCGGAGGGGGTGGCATCGTGACTCAGAAACCTAAACTCGCGATGTACTGGGCCGCATCCTGCGGAGGCTGTGAGATCTCCGTGGTGAACCTCCATCAGCACTTGATTGACGTGGACGAAGCTTTCGATATTGTGTTCTTCCCCTGCATCGCGGATTTCAAAGTCAAGGATGTGGAGGGCTATCCCGACGCCAGCATCGACGTGTGTCTGTTCAACGGGGCGATCCGCAACGCGGAGAACGAGGAGATGGCCCACCTGCTGCGCAAGAAATCCAAGATCCTGGTGGCCTATGGGTCGTGCTCCTACGAGGGCTGCATTCCAGCGCTCTCGAACCTGACGACGGCCCAGGCTACGTTCGAGGCCATCTACGGCGATAACCCGTCGCTGGATAACCCCCAAGGGATCAGGCCCCAGCCGGTGACGCAGGTCCCGGAGGGCGAGCTGCACATCCCATCGTTCTACAACACGGTGAAGACCCTGGACCAGGTGGTCCCCGTGGATTACGTGATCCCCGGCTGTCCGCCGGAATCCTTCCAGGCGTGGGCCGTGATCAAAGCCATCGCGGCTTCGTTCGCCGAAGGTCTCCTGACCGAGGCGCGTGGGGCCTCGGTCAGGAGACCTCGCCCAACACAGAAAAACCTCCCGACCGAGGCGCTTCCAGCCCCCGGCAATACGATCCTAGGCGTAGGCCGGACGGCCGTCTGCGAGGAATGCCCGTTAGAGAAGGACGTCAAGAAGGTCGAACGCTTCTACCGCCCCTACGAGATCACGCCCGACCCGAATATCTGTCTCTTAGAGCAGGGGCTCGTGTGTATGGGACCGGCGACGGTTAGTGGGTGCGGCGCGCTCTGCCCCCAGGTGGGCATGGGCTGTCGCGGCTGCTATGGCCCGCTCCCCGGCGTCGAGGATCAGGGGGCGAAAATGCTCACCGCCATCGCGTCCGTGCTGGACGTCGGGGAGGCGAGCGAGGACGAGGCCGAACTGGATCGCAAGATCGCGGAGGCCGTAGCCACCATCGTCGACCCGGCGGGCACGTTCTACCGCTTTAGCATGGCGCACTCCCTGCTGCGCCGCAAACGAGTGAAAAAGGATTAATTGTCATCCTGAGCGCCGCTGTATTAAGGCCGAGGGATCTCAGCCCGGCAGCACTTGGAGAGGCAATGCGAAGACGGAATAGCGAATGAAACACGTTGTCTTACTAACGGGCGGGGGCTCGGCGGGGCATGTAACGCCCCACCTGGCGCTCCTGCCCCGCCTTCAAGCGATGGACCTTGACCTGCACTACGTGGGCCAACAGGGGGCGCGTTCCGCCTCCGAGCCCCCCATCGAACAGGCCCTCATCGCGCCGACAGGGCTGCCCTACCACGGGATCAACGCGGGGAAACTGCGGCGCTACTTCGACCTTCAGAACGTCACGGATCTCTTCCGCATCGCCCACGGCTTCCTCCAATCGCTCAGGCTCGTGCGCCGCCTGCGCCCCACCCTGCTGTTCAGCAAAGGCGGCTTCGTGACGCCCCCGCTGGTCTGGGCCACCTGGCTGGTGGGGCATCTTCCTCTCCGGGGGGGAGGACTGAGGGGAGGAAGCATTCCTATCATCATCCACGAATCCGACATGACGCTGGGGCTCGCCAACCGCCTGGGCTTACCCTTCGCCGACCGCATCTGTCACAGCTTCCCAGAGACCGGCCAA
>DAOTTS010000125.1:0-22848 GCA_034437735.1 Anaerolineae bacterium | reverse complement strand
GGAGACTGCCGAATGTGGTATTCACGCTAAGCGCCTGAGAGCTGGCTGGGACAATGAGTACCTTCTGAACATCCTAAATGTCTAAATGCGATTGCCCTACCCCCAAAGCCGCCGTCCCCGGGATCGCCGGAACTCCAACCCGAGGAACCGTAGTTCCCCCCCATCCCGGATTGATTCTCGTATACGGCGGAGCGCACGATGGTGGCATCGGCCGTAAAAATGCCGCCGCCCCATCCGCCATCCCCCCCATCGCCGCTATAGGTCCCGCCACTCCCCCCGTGCCCGGCGTAATTGTGGTGAACCGCCGTGTCCTCAAGGTTGAGGGTTCCAGCCCTGCTGGCGATCCCCCCACCACTCCCGCCCGCGCCGCCATAATCCGACCCGTTAAAGGTCCCATTCCCGCCATTCCCGGCGACGTTGTGATGGACGACGCAGCGCCGTAGGGTTAACGCACCGCCATCATTGTAAATCCCCCCACCCGGCGAACCGGAGCTAGCGCCGTAGCCTATCGAGTCGGCACCTTTCGGCGCGATCCCCCCGGTAATCGTGAGATCCTCCAGGATGAGGTTGACTCCGTGGACCTGCATCACCCGGTCGATCCCGTCGGCGTCGATCACCGTTCGATCCGCGCCGGCCCCCGTGATAATCAGACGCTCCGTGACGTCCAGATCACCGGTTGCATTGGCGTTCTCACGGATTCCTTCGATGCTCAACGTGTACGTCCCAGGCCCCAGACCGATCATATCGGGGCTGGAAGGGCCTGCGATCCCGGCACTGCACTCGCCCTGACTGCTTCCGGACGCGGTGTTGGTATTCGCAGCCGTGATCGCCTCACGCAAGGTACACTGCCCATCGTCCGCTACGACGTCGTCAACGCTGTTGACGTACGCCGCCTCGACCGCCGGCACCAGCTGCACCGCGACCATCCCCACCACCAACACGATCACCCAACCCACTCGAAAACTCACCTGCACCCACTGCTTCCTGTTCATCATACCCTCCGCTAAGGCAAGGGACAGATTCCCCCCTGCACCTTCTTTCATTCCATCGAGCCGGCATTAACGTCAGGGTCGGCGTAGGGGCCACACTGGGCTCACTCTCCTAAATCTGTGATTGACGGATGCTTCAATCCTCCAAACGATCCTCGGATTCGCTTTCGGCGGAGCCACGGATCCAGGCCGTCATCTCTTCCAGGTCTCGAAAATAATACACCTCCTCCCCGTCCACGAGCGCCACTTCCCCACGCCATACAGGTGGCGTGGCGTGCAGATATTCGGTCCAGACGCGTACGATGTACGTCACTGTGCGGCGCGTCAACGGACTCTTCACATAAGCCTCCCGACCTACCGCTCTATGAGGATCAAACTGCGATAACTATCCCCAGCGTAGCACACGCACCTTACAACGACCTTACAAAACGCAGGGGATGACGTTCATAGCGGACAGATCCAGCGCCGCTCACCCTACCTGGTCATCCGTGCAGGGGGAGGATCCATCCAACGTCCCATGCGGGCACATGCCTTGCCGGGTATACTAAAGAGGAACATGACTCGTGAAGGAGTATGCTATGGTTAACACGTGGTTATCACCGCAAGACGCAGGCGCGTCGCGTCTGATGACAATACCGCTCACTATTGCAGGTGGGCTCTTGATCCTGATCGTGATCGGGATCATCGCCTCCGCCCTCAGCAACCTCGGACTGCCGACGCGGTCCAAAGTCATCAAACGGCTGGGCGACAGGAGTAAGGCCCGGCTCGCAGAGTACGTCAAGATCCACACGACGCTGGGCGCGGAAGTTTGGCCCGAATCGGAGGGGAGAGCCGGATGGGGAGAGACGCCGATCCCGGTGATCGTCCACAACGAAGCCTACGCGTTTCTCGTGGGGTATCCCGGCACGCCACCGGACGGCTGGCAGACGGTTCCGGCAGGACAGGCTTACGGCGGCCCGTGGGAAGTCGTCCCCAATGACACATTCCGGGGCGAACCCTATTACCGCCAGCCGCTCGAGGGGATCACCAAGACGCCGGAGAACTTCACCGTGAAGGTCGGCGACCGGTGGGTAGCGACCTTGTTCACCAAAGAATACGCCAAGATCAGCTTCTATCAGGGGTTTCGGCAGGACGTGCCGCCTTTCCTGCGGCCCATCGTGCCCTATCGCCTGCTCTACCGCCTGGTGTTAGGCCCCACCGAGACCTACATCAAGGGACTGAGCCACGAGGCCTTCCACGCGTACCAAGGGATGACGGCGCCGGCGCGCTTCACCGCCAACGAGGAGGTACACGGGATGAACAGCCGGTACCCCTGGCACGACGAGGCGCTCAACGCGTTGTGGCAGCAAGAGCTCGATCTGCTGCGCAGAGGCGCCAAAGCGGCGACCGACGACGAAGCGACCGACGCGGAGGTTGCGGACTTAGCCCAGGCGTTCCGCGCCCAGCGCGAGACGCGCCGAGCGGCGGAGGGGATGCGCCCGACCCTGATCGACTACGAACGCCGGCGTGAGTGGTTGGAGGGCCTGGCGAAATACGCGGAGCTCACGATCGGCCTGGAGGCCCACCACGCAGTCGAGGCTGGCACGTACGCCCCCGTCCCAGCATTGAACGCCGATCCCAGATTCAAGGCCTACCGGACCCGAGCGCGGTACTGGAACGCTCAGATCAGCGAGCTGCAGCGGATGGCCAACCGGGAGGAGGTCCGCCTCTACTACAGCGGGATGGCGCAGGCCGTGATGCTGGACCGGCTCATGCCCGCCTGGAAGGACCGTATTTGGGAAGAGGACGTGTGGCTTGATGCTCTCCTCGCCGAGGCCATCCATTAGCCCATAACCGGATCAGGCCTCCAGGAGATTATGTTTCAGCGCGAAGGAGACTGCTTCGGTCCGGCTGGAGACGTCCAGCTTGGAAAGCACGGCGCTGACGTGGAACTTGACGGTTGACAGGCTGATTCCCAACCGCTGCGCGATCTGTCGATTGGTCATCCCCTCCACCAGTAAAGCCAGGACCTCGCGCTCCCGGTCCGTCAGATCGTGCCCCGGCGGCGGGGCTTGCGTCGCCTGCCGGATCAAGACTTGAGCGGCCTCCGGGGCTAAGGTGGACTTACCCTGGTGGGCTTTGCGAACCGCATCCGCCAACTCCTTGGGCGTGACGTTCTTGAAGAGATAGGCGATCGCGCCGGCCTCGAGCGCCGACTTGATCAGCTCCTCCTCGCCAAAGCTGGTCAGGGCGATCACCTGCACGTCAGGATACTCGGCGCGAACGGCCTGGGTCGCCGTCACCCCATCCATGCCCGGCATCCTCAGATCCATCAGCACGACGTCGACCCGGCCCTCCTCACAGTAATGCAGGACGGTCTCGGCCTGCGCGACGTCGGCGACCAGTTCGAGATCGGGCGTCGCCTCGAGAAACGCGGAGAGTCCCTCCCGCACCATCTGGTGATCGTCCACGATGACAACGCGTATTTGCTCAGTCAAAGTCCTCTCTCCTTCCAATCCAATGTCAGTTTGCTACGTACGTCAGGCCTGCCACGTGAACGCCAGTTGGGTGCCCTGCCCCGCTCCGGTATTGAGGGTGAACGCGCCCCCGACCGCCTCGGCCCGCTCCCGCATGTTGCACACACCCATATGATCGGAGGTGACCCCGGCAGGATCAAAGCCCCTTCCATCATCCATCACCTGTAGGCGCACGGCAGCCTCCTCACACCGTAAGGCGACCAGCACGTGGGAGGCTTGGGCGTGCTTGACCGTGTTGTGGAGCGCCTCCTGCGCGATCCGGTAACAGGCGACCTTCACATCGTCCGGCAGGTCGCAGGTACCGTGGACGTTCAGCGAGAACTCGGCGTTGCACCGACCGGCGGCCGCATCCACCAGGTGACGCAATAGCTCCTGGATCCGCCCCTCGATCAACCCCTGAGGCCGCAGCTCCAACAGCATCGCACGCATCTCCGCCAACGCCCCCCGCGTCAAGCTCTCCAGCTGCTTCAGGCGGTAGCGACCGGCCTCGGCGTCCTCCTCCCAGAGATCGGGCAGCACGCCGGCGATCATGCTGGCGGAGAAAAGGGTCTGCGTGACAGCATCGTGGAGATCCCGCGCCAGACGGTTTCGCTCCTCGACCGCGGCCGCCTCCTGGAGCCGATCCTGCATCGTGTCGCCCTCCAGCACCAGGGCGGCCTGATCGGCAAAGGTGACAGCAAGCGCAATCTCATCGTCCGTGTGGTATCGGGGCCGATCGTAATAGAGCGTCAGGGCCCCGAAGACCCGATCGGCGGTCTGAATCGGCACAGCGAGAACGGCCCTGAAGTTATCCGCCACCCATTGGACCCCCTCCTGCCAACCCTCCGGGGTGCCCGGCTCCTCAAGAAAGCGCTGCAGCGTCTCCTGGGCTGAGGAGATATCAGCCAACGCGGAGGGCTCCCGGCGCTGCACCGCCCGACCCGTGACCATATTCCCCACAGGGATTCTAAGCTGTTGGTAGTCCTTGGGCAGCCCGCGCGCCGCGCCGATGGCGAGCATATGCTCGTCATCGATCAGATAGATGGCCCCCACCTGGGTGCTGAGAAGGTCCACCGCCTGGGCCACAATCAGATCCAGGATCTCCTCCTTGGGGCGGTTCGAGTTGAGGATGGAGATAGAATCGCGGAGCGCCTCGGCGATCCGGCGGCGTTCCAACTGCTCCTGTTGAAACTTGGCGTTTTCAATCGCGAGCGCGGTTTGTTTGCCGATGGTGAGCACCAGATCGGTCTCTTCCCAAGTGAAGGACTGGCGAGCGGTCGGGTAGTAAAAGGCCAGAATGCCGTAGACGTCGCCTTGAACGATCAACGGTACGGAGATCCCGGCCTTGTAGTATCGGATCGATATCTCTCGCCACGTCTGCAAATTCCGGGAGGGTGGATCCTCCTTCGGCTCTCCCTGTCCCCAGGCTCCCTGGATATCCGTGATAAAGAGGGGCTCGCCGCTCAAAGCGGATCGAAAAACCTCGGTGTTGAGATCATCGAGATCCATCTGCAGATCCTCGGGCATAGAGGCCGAAGCGACCAAAGCCGCATAGTTAGCCTTGACGTCGATCCGGTAAATCCCCGCCGTCGCACCGGTGAATCGGGAGGCCTGCTGTACGATAAAGTCCAGCGTCTCCTGAAGCGGTCGCTCCGAGTTGAGAACGGACACGATCTCCCGCAAACCCTCCGCGATCTCCCGGCGCCGCCGCTCGTTCTCGTACCGCTGGGCGTGATCGAGCGCGATCACGGCGCTTGACGCAAACATCGAGAGGGTACGCTCATCCCCCTCGTCAAACGCATCACGTCGCGGGGATCCAATCGCCAGCATGCCCAGGGCCTCATCGTCCAAGATCAAGGGAGCGGCCACGATCGAGCGGCCCGGCCACTGCGCCTCTTCAAGGCGCTGGGCGGCCTCCGCGTTGGAGCCTTCGATGTCCTCGACGTTGTTCAGGCGGATGACTCGGTTCTCAAGGATGGCCTTGCCCATGGCAGAATCGTGGATCGGCAGTCGAAAATCCGGCTCGAACGCCTGCTTAAACGTCTCATCCTCACCCGTGTAGAGCGCCAAACGGAGCGCATCGCCCTCAACAAAATCCACCCAACTGAACTCGGCACCGGTCAGGCGCCGCGCCTCTTCGGCGATCAATCGGATGACATCCTCAGGGTCGAGCGCGCTGGCCAACGCCCGTTGGATCGATACAAGCGTTTGCAGTTCTTCGCCATGGGTGACGTCCTCGTTCCACGAACCCCTGAGGGTTTCCTCTGATGCGGTCAACGCTGCGATGATGTGCCTCCCTGAGTTTTCATATGGATAAGGTGGTAAAGCAGCCATCGATATTTGTGTTAGCCGAGAACGTTTTCATTATAACAGAAACGTCGCGATGCCAAATCGTTGGGCAGCGATGGACTCAGGGCAATCGCATCTTATATAAAAAGTGCTCCCAGCCCCCGTCTCGGGGGCGGCTTCACGGCAGAAATATCGGTTTTGTGACTTGATTTCGCAGAAGCCGCCCCGGGGACGGGGCTTCGAGCGTAAAATCCGGTGGCTTTACGTTTAGATGCGATAGCCCTGGCGTTGGAGCAAAGCTTTGGCACAGATCGTCGAAGCTGGAGATTACAAATCCCCTCAGAGCACTCAAATCAGGTGGGGAGATTGTATCCTAGTCTTTCGTATAGCCCCAGGCTGTTCACTCGCACGATGTCACGCACGAGTATCACGATTAAGATTGAGTGTAGAACAAGGAGACTATGATGATACGGATCGTCGTTGCCGATGATGAAATGATCGTACGGGCCGCCTTCCGGTTTATGCTTGAGCGAAGACTGGACGACGTCCGCGTCCGCTGTGCCGCGCATGCCGACCCATTGCTGGAAGCGGTCGGGCGCCGCTGCCCAGACGTGGTGATCCTGGACTGGGAGTTACCCGGCAAGGATCCGGCGCAACTGATCAACACCTTGCGCAGCCTTTGCCCAGATACGCATCTGGTCATCACCAGTACGCGCCCCAGCATAGCATCTCAAGCCATCGAGGCCGGTGCCGACAAACTCGTGAACAAAGGCGAACCGCCGGATGCGCTGATCAACTATCTCCAACAGATCGCTAGGGCGTGAGACCGGTCCTATCTATCCATGAGCAGGAAGAGCAGGGGAAACTGACAATGAAACACTTGGAAACGACACTATTAATAACCTGGACAACGACAGTATGACACGTGGAACGCCCAGAATCATCGAAACCCAGGGGTTGGCTAAAACCTATGATGACGTTCAGGCCCTAAAAGGGATCGACCTCAGCGTACCGAGTCATTCGATCACCGGATTTCTCGGCCCGAACGGAGCCGGGAAATCCACCACCATCAAGTTGCTGCTGGGACTGATCCAGCCTACCGCAGGCAGCGGGACGATCTTCGGGATGGACATCATCCAAGAAAGCGCGGCCATCCGGCGACAGGTCGGTTATCTCCCGGAGCACCCCACCTTCGATCCGAACCTCACCGCCCGGGAGACGCTGCAGTTTGTGGCCCGCGCCTTCACCAACGCCCCCCACAGGATCGAGACGCGGGTCGATGCCTCGCTGTCCCTGGTAGGCTTGGAGGACCAAACCGACCAACCGGTGGCGGGCTTCAGCGGCGGTGAGATCCAACGGTTGGGCCTCGCCCAGGCGCAGATCCACGAACCGGACCTGCTGATCCTCGACGAGCCCGCCGCCGACCTCGATCCGGTGGAGCGCGCCCAGATCCTGGACATCATGGAACGGCTCCGCGAGCACAGCACCATCTTCTATTCAACCCACAATCTCGACGACGTGCAGCGGGTCAGCGACCGGGTGGCCACCCTCAAGGACGGACGGCTGATCTCCCAGGGTCCTATCGAGGCGTTCCTCAACGTCGATACCGGGGCGATTTACCACCTTTCGCTCCAAGGCGCGCCGGAACGAGCGTACCGGCGGGTCAAAGCCCAGCCGTAGGTCTCCAACATCACAAGCTCCGGCCAAAACGACACGGTCGAGTGGCACGTCTCCGTGACCGATGAAGATGCGGCCAAGCACCAGTTACTGCGCCTGGTTCTGGCAGACGAGCAGACCGACGTCCTGGACTTCAGCCGCTCGGATTATGAGCTGGAGGACATCTTTACGCAGTTGATCAAGGAAACCGGCGAGGAATAGACGAGCGGAGACATCCCAGATGGCTCTCATCCTCGGGGTGCAACCGGCTTGGGCGTAAGCATCCGGCACCGTGGCAGGACAACCGTTGGATCCCACCACGGTGCCCGTCGATCTAGAGGAAGAGCATCGGGAGATAGGTCGGCGCCTCGTCGTACGGCTCCAGCGATCCATCGGCGACCCTGTAGAGCCGCTCGTGCGTCTCCCGCGCCGCATCCGCCAGCGGCTGATAAGGACGGTGGCAGACGTCGAGGAACCCGATGTTGTAGTTCTCACCGTCAAACCGTCCCAAGGCCGACTGATCGTAGAGGGTGAAATAGTGCACGCCCACACACCATGGCTTGACCGCCGCATCCTCCACATAGACCCGGAAGGCCTGCCCGCGAGTCGCTTGATCCTCGACACGACCGATGCCGCTGGCCGGAAGCCCGACGTCCAGGGCGCCGAAGTGCCACTCCCCGACCATAACCGGCATGTCGAGCATCGCATTGACCTGAGCCATCTCCTCGGCCAGGACCCGGGGTTTGTAGCAGTTCATACTGAAGACGTCGAAGCTGCGCATACCCTCCACGGCCCAACGGGGAGGAATGGTATAGTACCGGATCCCCAGGTTGAGATGATGGGGGTCGACCTCGCGACAGGCGTCGCTCAGCGTGCCGAAGTAACGGGTCACCATCACCTCACTGAAATCGGCGAGATCGGCCTCAGCCTGCTCGGTCAAAGGCGCCGTCCATGCCCCCTCAGCCACATCGGCGTAGGTGGCATTCGGTCCCCAGGCCGCCTGGAACGCATCCTCCGCATCGTAACGATGCCGCAGGAAATCGGCCAGCGACCGGCGGGAATGACAGGTCGGCGTGTTCTGCAGCATGCCTGCCGCCGGCGTCTCCAGGGCGAACCCCCAGTTCGGCTCGTTCATCAGGAAATACCCGATCAACGCGGAATCGTCGGCGGTCTCACGGAGCTGCTCGGCAAAGGTCGCAGCCGCACTCTCGAAGGCCGGATGGAAGACGTCGGGGAAATCCCGGTAGACCGAGGGGATCGACGGCAATTCGCGGCCGTACATCGGGCGCACGTAGGGCACCCGCCCCCTTGCGATCTCCCAATCGGACCAGTTCGCCACCGTGTTGAACCCAAACCGCCGCAGGTATCCCAACGCGATCTCACCCCAGCGGTCGAAGGCCACCTCCGCACCAAAGGCGCGGATGAAATTGGCCTTGAGGTAATCAAAAACCACCCGTTCGCCTTGCTCGAAGGCCTCGACGTACTCACCGTCAGGATCAGGCAGCCACGTCAGGGCGTCCTCCAGACCCTGATAAGCCGAATCAATGCCGAACCGGACGCAGTCCATGCCCGACGACCAGAAGAGATAGCCGTCCGGATCGACGAGCCACCAGCGGTCGCCGTCGTGATGAGTGCGGAAAAAGCCGGTCGCCTCAACTTGGCGCGCCTGCCACCCACCCCAGCGAGAAAAGCCCTCCGGCAGCGACTGATCGGGAGCGGCCTCGAGTTGAGCCTGCAGCCGGGCCGTCACCAACTCGGGCGACCGGCTCCTGGTCGGCCAGTCGTGCAACGTACTCTGTCCTACCGCATCCAGCAGGGGGCCTTCAGGCAGGATGAGGGTTTCAAGCAACGGTGGGGCCTCGACCGTCGCGCGCACCGGGGTCATACAGAACCGCACCGGCTCCGGCCCCTTGCGGTTGACCACGATCCGCATCCGATCCACCGCTGCCAGGTCCACACGATCCCCGCCGCACAGGGGCTTGAGCCACGCCCCTTCCCGGGGATAGCGCCAGCGGTTCTGATTCACTGCCTCCAGGGGCACGCGCATACGCGCCGATACCTGATTGAGAAGGCCGAAGCTCATCCCAAAGGTCGGGCCGTCCTCCCCCTCCTGCAGCAGAAGGTGAAAGACCGCCAGATGCTCGCCGTCCAACAGCATATCTGCGGTGAGATAGCGATACGCGGCCAGCGACCCCTCTGCAAACTCGAAAGTCAATCCATCGTCCACCGCCTCCGCCACGTACCACGTCGCACCGGTCACCGGTGCCTCGGACGCCTCCACGCGCAGCGTGCCGTACGGCGTCCCCGTCGGAAACTCCCATCCATCGATCATTGTCTCACCTCCGGAAACTATCCCAGGCGAAGTCACGCGACTCCGCCCAGTCTATCAACGTCTAACGGCACGACCTGATGCTCGTCCATCGCCCGATCGGCCGAAAAGCCGATCCAGTGCCCGGCAACGGAATCCTCCAGGGTCGTGGTCGAGATCGAGGGGGTTTCCCCCCGGATCACACGAATGAAGTCAGCGACCAACCGCATATCCCCGCCGCCGTGCCCGGCAAACGCCCCATGCATATCGCCGCCAAGCGTCAGGTCGACCTCCGTCTCCGCATACTCATGGCCGGGGCGCGGATCGATGTGCCGGATCACGAAACGGCTCTCCTCAAAGCAGCCCTGGATCTCGCCCAGGGTTCCCACCAGGTGGATCGAGCGCGAGGGTTTCGCCGTCCCGCCAACCATCGAGTGGGTCGCCGTGGTCCCATCCTCGAACTCGATAGCGACCGACTGATGGTCGACGACCTCCGGCTCGCACCGCCAGACGCAGCGCCCAAAGGGACTGTCGGTCTTCAGTGCCTCGATCTTCTGCTCGATCGTGGGCGACGCCAGGTGCTCCAGAGACGCCCACACGTAGAAGCGCCACCGGTCCGGGTGGTCGATGTAGTGCTTCCGCGCCGAATAGGGGCAGTCGGGCTCGATCTCACAGTCCACCAGACAGCGGGTGCCCGCGCCCTCCGGCGCGCGCTCAGGTCGAAACTGGAAGTTGCTCCCGAAGCTGGAGACGGCCTTGGGAGGCACCCCACTCTTCATCCAGGTGATAAGGTCCAGATCGTGACAGCACTTGGCCATCAACATCGAGCTGTGAGAATCCGACGTCTTGGCCCACTTGCCGCGCACAAAGGCCACCGCCATATGGTGATACGAGACGTGTTCGACCGTTTGAAGGTTCAAAACGTCGCCGATCTCGTTCTCCATCACCTTCCGGCGGATCGCAGCGTAAAACGGCGCGTACCGCAGCACGTGACAGATCATCACCTTGCGCCCATACCGGCGGACGGCCTCGACGAGGGTCCACATCCCCGCCTCGGAGGTCGCGAAGGGCTTCTCGAGCAGCATATCGTAGCCGGAAGCGAGCAGCGGCAGGGAGGTCTCCACGTGCTGGTGATCCATCGTCCCGTTGATGACCACGTCGGCCAACTGGGGCTCCGAGGCCAGGGCCTGCGCCGACTCAAAACAGCGGTCCGGCGGCAGGTCGTATTGCTTTGCGACCTGCTCGCGCCGCAGCGGGATGGGGTCCGCGACCCCGACGATCTGAAGTTCATCGGGATGTCGCTCAGCGTACGACGCGTAGAGCAGCGCCCGGTGTCCGGCGCCGACGATAACAGCAGTGATAGGTTGCGTAGAAGGCATCCTTGATCCTTTCTGAAATGGGTGAAAGCAGACAGCATGGGACGGTGAGTGCCTGTCGTCCCACGCTGCATTCGAGCGATCAGAGTTCGAAGATGCGGGCGATATTGCCGCCCATCACCAGCGCGCGGTCATCCTCGGAGACCTCGTCCTGGAGGGCTGCCTCGTAGGTGGCCCTGACCACGTGCGGGCGGCGGAACGGGCCGTCGCTGCCGAAGCAGACGCGCTCGGCGCCCAGCACGTCGATCGCGTACAACACCGCTTTGGCGTCCGTGGCGCTGCCGATCAGCATCATATTGGGGCAGCGGGCCGCCACCTCGACCACAGCCTGGTTCATCTCCCAGTTGGTCATCCCCATATGGACCATCAGAATCGTCATCTCGGGGTACATCCTGGCGACCCGCTCCGCACGCAGGGGATGCGTCCGCTCGTAAGCGTCCGGGCCGATGTGGAAAGCCAGGCGCGCCCCCGCCCTGGCGATCTCCTCGATCACGGGCAAGGCGAGCTCGGGATCGTCAACCTTGTAGAAGTTCTGAGCGCCGTTGAGTTTCACGCCGTAGAGGCCGTACTCCTCGGTGCAGACCTTGACCATGGCCTTGGCATGGTCGACGCCCACGGTGGGATCGGCCCACCCAAATCCCAGAATCTTATCGGGATACTGCTGCATCGCCTCATAGACGTAGCGGTTGTGTCCTTCAATAGCCTCGCCCTCGTAATCGGGCTTAAGCCACGTCAGCGTTTTGTCGACCCCCGACCGCTCCATCCGCTCAAGGTGAGCCTCCAGCGTGAACTTACCCCCGGTCGGTGCAATATGCGTATCCGCATCGATAATCATCATCGTCATCTACCCTCCTAATCCTGGTATTGACACCACGACAACTCACTCGCACACACTGAAAAATACACCATCTTCATACACGTTATGACATCGGTCAGGTCAAGACCACCTGGACGTCCACGACCACCGCACCGGCTGCCGGCAGAGGGACGATCGTGCCGTCAACAGGTTCACCGTCCACGGTCAGGGATATCGCATCCCCCTCACCTTCACGCGTCACCTGAATGTGATAGGTGACGCCCCGGAAGACACGTTTCGCCGTGAATCCGTCCCACGACTCGGGGATCACCGGGGCGACCTCCAGTCCCTCGTACGTAGGCCGGATGCCCAGGATCCACTGCGTGATCGCCACATAGTTCCACGCTGCCGTGCCGGTCAGCCAGGAGTTCTTGGCCTCGCCGTGCTTGGGCGTATCGCGCCCGGCGATTGTCTGGGCGTAGACGTAAGGCTCGCAGCGATGGATCTCGCTGATGGACTCCCGCGCCGAGGGATTGATGCGCCGGTAATAGTCATACGCCCGGTTGGGCCGCCCGGTCATCGCCTCCGCGATCATCACCCACGGGTTCGTGTGGCAGAAGATACTCGCGTTCTCCTTGAACCCGGGGGGATACGAGGAGATCTCACCCAGCCGAACCTGATAGTCCGAGTAGGCCGGCTGCTGGAGCAGGACGCCGTGCTCCGTGGCGAGGCGGGCCTTCACCGCATCGAGCGCCTGCACCGCGCGATCATCCCGCAAGCCCAGCCCGGCCATCACACAGAGGCCCTGCGGTTCGACGAAGATCTTGCCCTCCTCACAGGCGTCCGACCCGATCGGATCCCCAAACGCATCGTAGGCCCGCAGGAACCACGCACCGTCCCACCCATGGTCCCAGACCGTGGCCGCCATCGCCTCGGCTTCTTGTCGATAGCGGGCCGCATCGTCCGCCAGTCCCCGCTGCTCGGCGAGCGCCGCCAGTTCCTCCGCAGCCAACACAAACAACCCGGCAATCAGCACCGACTCCGCCACCGTCCCGTCCTTGGCCAGCGGCGCGGTCTGGAAAGACTGTCCCGGTGCCTCGGAGAAGATGTTGAGATTCAGACAATCGTTCCAGTCCGCCCGACCAATCAGCGGCAGGCCGTGCGGTCCCAACCGGCCCAGGGTGAACTGCAGACTGCGCTGCAGATGCTCGTAGAGGGGCGTCTCGGTACCGGGCTGGTTCTCGTACGGGACCGCTTCATCGAGGATGGGCCAATCGCCGGTCTCCTTGAGATACGCAGTGACGGCCAGGATCAACCAGAGGGGGTCGTCATTGAACCCACCGCCCACGGCATCGTTACCCCGCTTGGTCAACGGCTGGTACTGGTGGTAAGCGCCGCCGCTCTCAAGCTGGGTGGCGGTCAGATCCAGGATGCGCTGGCGGGCCCGCTCCGGCGCCTGATGGACGAATCCCAGAAGATCCTGATTGGAGTCCCGGAAACCCAACCCCCGTCCGATCCCCGACTCAAAGAACGAGGCCGACCGGGACATATTGAAGGTCACCATACACTGGTAAGCATTCCAGATGTTGACCATCCGGTTGGTGTCCTCGTCGGGGGTCTGCACCTGGTAGACGCCCAGAATCCCATCCCAATAGGCGCGCAACTCGTCAAAGACATACTCGACGACGTCGGGTTGGAGGTATTCGGCGATGACGGGTTTGACTGTCCGCTTGTTGATCCGCTGCGAGCCGGGAGGATCGAACTTCTCATCCGAGGGATTCTCGTGATAGCCCAGGACAAAGATGATCTGCTTGGACGCACCGGGGGGCAGCGTCACCTGGACGTGATGAGAGCCGATGGGCGCCCAGCCGACGGCCTCCGAGTTACGGGAGGCGCCGGCCTCGACCACCTCAGGACGGTCCCACCCACGATACGGGCCCAGAAAAGCTTCACGCTGGGTGTCAAACCCGGCCAAAGTCTCCGAGCACGCAAAATAGGCGAAGTGATTGCGCCGCTCGCGGTACTCGGTCTTGTGATAAATGACCTCATCCTCGATCTCGACCTGCCCGATGTTGTAGTTGCGCTGGAAGTTCGTCGCGTCGTCCCACGCATCCCACAGGCAGAACTCGATCAGGGAGAAGATCGAGAGATCGGCGGGCGCTTCCCGGTGATTGGTCACGGTGACCTGCCAGATCTCCAGGTTCTCACCCAGGGGAACGAAATAGCGGGTCTCCGCTTCGATGCCGTTTCGCTGACCGCCGATCACCGTATAGCCCATGCCGTGACGGCAATGGTAGTCCTCCAGAGGCTTGCGGGTCGGCTGCCAGGAGGGCGACCAGAACGAGCCATCCTCATTATCCCGGACGTAGAGATAACGCCCGCCGAAATCCGTCGGCACGTTGTTATAGCGATAGCGGCTGAGCCGCCGCAGACGCGCATCCCGAGAGAAGGAATACCCGCCCGCCGTATTAGAGATCAGGCCGAAATAGGCCTGCGATCCCAGATAATTGATCCACGGCAAGGGAGTATCCGGCTGCGTAATGACATACTCCCTCTTTTCATCATCAAACCGCCCGTAGCGCATATGCCCTCCTCTGTCTTGTTGGTCGTCTGCCGTTGACACACCGTTGGCCGCCCCGTTTGCATCCTAATGATACACCCACTCGCAGATTCCGCTAACGAACGCTTTCTGTCACGAATCACCCTACTGTGTACGCCAATGCCCACGCTCAGCTTGAAAAATCAGAGGCTTGTTTTACGCTGCTTGCAGTTGCAACCAATTGCAATAAGCACGCAGGTTACAAGGAGATCAAGGAGGAAACTATGAACTCGCATCCATTACCGTCAAATCCCAGAGCGCCCATCGAGGCTATGATCCACGAAGGGGATCTCGGAGGTCTGCTCAAGAAAGCTGGCGAGCTGCACGGGCACTTCTGCCCTTTCGTCGCCCTCGGCGTGCGCGCCGGGGTCATCGGTCTCAAAGAACTCGGCATCGAGGAGAACCTGGGTATGGAGGAGGTCGTCGCGATCGTCGAGACCAACAACTGCTTCAGCGACGGCATCCAGATGACGACCGGCTGCTCTTTCGCCAACAACGCCCTGATCTACCGGGATCTCGGCAAGACCGCCGTCACCCTCGCCACCCGTGATGGCGAGGCGGTCTGGATCGCGGTTCGGGCCGACTACCGGGCCAGTTTCGACGAACGTTACCCGGAGGCGCAGGCCCTCTTCGAGAAGATCGTCACCAACCGCGAGGAGCCCACCCCGCAGGAGCAGGCCCAGCTGTCGGAGCTCTGGGCCCAGACCTCCTACAAGCAGCTCAGCGTGCCGGCGGAAGAGCTCTTCACCGTCACCCGCAAACGCATCGATCTGCCCCCCTACGCCCCCATTATGGCGTCGGCGATCTGCGCGGTCTGTGGGGAGAGCATGATGGAGTCGAAGGCGCGCATCCGAGGCGGG
Organism: Anaerolineae bacterium; assembly: GCA_034437735.1. GTDB lineage: Bacteria > Chloroflexota > Anaerolineae > B4-G1 > SLSP01 > PWVB01. Next base: position 7,480 of record DAOTTS010000125.1, on the reverse strand, counting down.
GAACCGATCTGCCTCACGTGCGCGGGTGCCGAGTACTACGAGCTGGATGGATACGGCATATCGGTCTCAATGCGGGAGGATGTATCGTGAGGAGACATACAAGCCTATGGTTGATCATGGTCGCGGTCGTTCTAATTGTTGCGGGATGCGCACGCCCGACTATGGCACCTACCCATAGCAACCCAGGCACAGGATCGGAAGCCGAGGCGGAAGCGACCAAGACTCTCACATTGCCCGGAGATGACTGGGGCTATCCCTCCCCCTTCGCCTTCTACTCGCGGGGGCCCGGCTATCTCCGGATGTCCCTCCTCTTCGATACACTCACCTGGAAGGACGAGGACGGTGTGATCCCCTGGCTGGCCGAATCGTGGGAGGTCTCCAAGGACGGCACCGAATGGACGTTCACCCTGCACCCGGACGCCGCCTGGCACGACGGTACTCTCCTCACCGCCGAGGACGTGGCCTTCACCTTCGCGTACTTCAAGCAGCACCCGGAGGCCTATACGTGGTCGTGGGCTGTCGATCAGGTCGAACAGGCGGAGGTCGTCGACGACCAGACCGTGGTGTTGAACCTCACCCAACCCATCGCGGGTGCGCACGAGGCCCTGATCGGCTCGCTCCCCATCATCCCCAAGCATATCTGGGAGGACGTGGAGGATCCGGCGAAGTATACGACCCAGGAGGCTGTAGTCGGCAGCGGCCCCTTCACCCTCACCGATTACAACAAGGAGGAGGGTCGCTACGTCTATCAGGCCAACCCGGACCACTTCAAGGGCGCTCCGACCGTCGACACCCTCACCTATATTCAGGTGGAGAACCCGGCCCTGGCGCTGGAGACCGGCACCGTCGATTACGCATCCTTCTGGGGCAAGGAGGTCGACGCGGCTCGAAGCTTTGAGGATCGAGCGCCCTACGAGATCATCAGCGGCCCCGGCTTCTGGGTCCTCCAGATGATCTTCAACACCCAGAAAGCCCCGTTCGACCAGGTTGAAGTGCGGCGAGCCATCGCCCACGCCGTCGACCGGGAGCGGATCGTCACCCAGGTGACCCACGACGGCGCCATCGTCGCCAGTTTGGGCATCCTCTCCCCCGCGACCGAATGGCACAATCCCAACCTCCCCGCCTACGCGCACGATCCGACCCAAGCAGCATCGATGATTGAGGCGCTCGGGATGAACGGTCGCGCCCTGACCCTGATCACTACCCCCAACTACGCCCGCTAGGCCGAGCTGATCCAGGCGGACCTGGAGGCGGTGGGGCTGGAGATCACGGTCCAGAGCAGCGACCGCAGCACCGTCGACGCGCTCCTCCGCGAGGGCAACTTCGATCTGGCGATCAACGGTCACGGCGGGCTCGCCAATCCGGCGATTCTCCGCTCGCCGACCTGGCCGGCGGAGACGTACGAGAACGAGACCTACGAGATGCTCTATCAGGAGCAGACCGGCCTCGTCGATGAGGACGCGCGCCGGGAGATCGTCTGGCAGCTCCAGGCGATCATCGCGGAGGATCTGCCGGTTTTGACCCTCTGGCATCCCAAGATGTGGACGGTCTACGATGCGACGCAGCTGGACACGTGGTTCTACACCCCGGGCGGCATCGGATTCGGCATCCCGCTGGCGATGAACAAGCTGGTCTTTCTGCGGTAGCAAAGGACGGAGGGTCGCCGACTTGAAGTGCGATCCTCCGCTTGCCTATAGATACCACCGGTTTTAGATTCGCGCAATATCTTTTCACCATCCTGGCGCTCCTGACGCTCAACTTCTTCCTGCCGCGCCTGATGCCCGGCGATCCGTTATCTTACCTGATTGGCGATCCCGGCACCGATGCGCCGATGCTCATCACCCAGGAGATGCGGGACACACTGATGGCGACCTACAACCTCGACAAGCCGTTAGGCGTCCAGTATTGGAACTATCTCATGGGTCTGTTTCAGGGCGATCTGGGTTGGTCGATCTATTACAACGCCCTGGGCACCAACGACGTCGGACACGACATTCTCACAGAGCTGCTTTACGGCGCTCGGACCTCCCTATTCCTCGGCGCCCTGGCCGCCACCCTGTCAACGGCCATCGGGCTCGTGCTGGGGGTGATCGCGGGCTACTACCCCCGGATCGGGTTCGCCATGATGCGGGTCGTGGATATCTTCCTGGCCGTACCCCGACTGCCCCTGATCATCTTCCTGGCCGCCTTTCTCAAACCGGGATTCTGGACGCTGGCCTCCTTCTTCACCCTCCTCGGTTGGACGCGAACGACGCGCGTGGTCAGTGCACAGGTCCTCAGCGAGCGCGAAAAAGACTACGTAAAAGCTGCGATTGCGATGGGCGCCGGGGATCCGAGGATTCTCGTCCATCACCTGGTGCCCGGCACGACCGGCATCACCATCATGCGCTTTATCGTCGACTTCCAGCACGTCATCCTGGCCGAGTCCGGGCTGAGCTTCCTGGGGCTGGGCGATCCGACGCTCAAAAGCTGGGGTGCCATCTTGCACTATGCCTTCGAATACCCTACAATCTTTATATCGGATCTCTGGCTGCGCTGGGCCGCGCAGGCCGGGCTCTGTATCACGTTGGTCGTGCTGGCGTTGACGCTGATAGGGTTCTCGTTAGACGCGCGGACCAATCCGCGTCTGCGTTAACGTCATCTCCATAGGAAAGGAGACAAACGATGTCGTGCGAGGAAGTCTTCTATCAACGGCTCCGCGAGCGGGGGTTTCGACTGACCCCCCAACGGGAGATCATCCTCTCCGTCTTGCACCAGGTCGAGGGCCTCGTCACGGCTGAGGAGATCCACCAAAAGGTCAGAGAGATCAGCCAATCCATCGACATCTCCACGGTCTACCGCACGTTGGAGCTGCTCCAGGACTTCCACCTCGTGGCGTCCGTCGATCCCGGCGATGGGCAACACCGCTACGAACTGCTGGGGCTTCACGGCCCCCACGTCCATTTCGTCTGCCGGCGCTGCGGCAAGATCCTGGGCGTCGGCATGGAGACCATCGAGCCCCTCATCGCGTGTGCCGAAGAGACCTACGGCTTCCACGTCGACGTCGATCAGCTCACGATCCCGGGCCTGTGCCAGACGTGTGCCGCCGGCGACGGTCCGGACGAAGGATAGGCGCACCTCTCAAACCCTTCCGCCCACCGCTCGATGTCCGAACGCTCTTCAATGATTACCCCGCATCCCTCACCGCTCCCGCACCTTCATCCGGCGTCCAAGGCTTGAACGTACGCCGTCAACGCCGGGGCGAACGCGTCGTTCCGGACGTCCGGTGCGTGGAAGGGATATCGCGCCACGGGATCACGACCGCTGGCCTCCGCCATCAGTTCGAAGATGTGCGCGTTATTCGGATCCTCGCCCGTGCAGAAATAGGCAACCCTTGAAAAATCAGCACCGTGCGCGGTCAGATACGCACGCACCGGCGCAGGCAGCGTGTTGGCGTACACCGGCGTGCCGACGACGACCAAATCATAGTCAGCCGGATCGTAGCTCGCTTCCGCAATGACTGCCTCGCGCTTCGTCATCCCCCCAAACACGGCCCGCCCCATGTTCAAGAAGTTCTGCATGCCCTTCCCTTTGATGTCGACCTCCACCAAAGTCTCCGGTTGGATACGCTCGAGGTCGGCCTCCAGTTGCTCGGCCAGCGCATCGGAGACCTTCTTCGTGTTGCCCGAGGACGAATAATAGACAACCAAGATCCGCGTATTCACCATTGTGCTGTTCTCCTCTCCTATGCATTGCTTCCAAAACGATAATGAATCACCTGCTTGGGACAAGTATCCACGCAGCTTCCACACAGGATACACTCGGCGTTCTCCATCGACCCGGACTGAACCATCGCGTGGACGTCCAGGCTCATCGAACACGCCTTCGTGCATCGCTCGCAGTGAATACACGTCTCAGTCTCCGCCTCGAGATGCAGTGCCGGGGTCCTGAGGGTATTCCGCACCTTCCGGCCCAGGATCATAAAGGGCGCCATCCAGCATCCGTAGTGACAGAACCCCCGCCTTCCCGTCGTAAGCGAGAGGACAAAAATCGTGCCAACCACCAGATAGTAGGTGATATATTTGAGGGGTTCGTCGACCGAGATCCCCGTCTCGGTCAGATGCAGGACATTGACGCGCGTGAGCCCGCCAGCCGAGAACGCCGCGTAGACGATCAGCCCGATCCAGGGCACCCAGATCCCCCACTTGATCCCATTGAGTGTGCCGCCCCGGGCCGGCTTGCGACTCACCATCTCAGTCGCCTCCTGCAGCCCGGCGGCAGGGCACAGCCAGCCGCACCACAGCCGCCCGACGAAGAGCGACGCAACGAAAAGGACGCCGAAAACGATCATACTGCCGTTCACAATGCCCTGAAACGCACCATCGATGATCACGTAGGGCGATAGAAAATTGAGGGTCACCGGAAAAAGAAGCATTGACACAAAAATCAATGCCTTACGCGTCGCCTGACGCTTGGGATGAGTTTTCAATTGTGCCGTATTCACAACGACACCTCCTCTTTAGGATTTGGAGTTGCCCACAGACAAAGGGAAAGGAAGTCCGGCCTTTAGCTCCCACCCCATCTTAGCACAGGAAGAGATCTAGTCAAATGCTCCCATCAGAGCGAACATGACAAGACCGTCAATTGCTACCTTACGTACGGGATAGATCGTGTATAATGAGGTTTGCACCATCGAAATAAGGTTTATGCACAAGGCATAAGCCTTGTGGCACCCAAGCTACCGTTGATTTTATAGTAGGAAAAGGATCAGACGAACTATGGCAAACCCAACTGACAACCAAGCACCGATGTCCGGCAAAGCCCTGCTCCTCAGCACCCTGCGCCACGAGCCGACCCCCGCGGTACCCTGGGTCCCCTTTGCAGGGGTTCACGCCGGCAAGCTCAAGGGGTACAACGCGGAAGAGGTCCTCAAGGATCCCGATAAACTCTTCGAGTCCCTGATTGAGGTCAACAAGACCTACGACCCCGATGGACAGCCCGTCCTCTTCGACCTCCAGGTCGAGGCCGAGATCCTGGGATGCGACCTGGTCTGGACCGAGAGTGGTCCGCCGACCGTGGCCTCCCACCCGCTGGCGTCCGATATGACCCTGCCGGAGGATCTGCCGGGGCCGCAGGACGGACGGATGCCGATGGTCCTGGACGTGATGCGCCGGATGAAAGACGCCGTGGGCGATCATACCGCGCTCTACGGCCTGGTGACCGGCCCGCTGACCCTGGCGTCCCATCTGCGGGGCACCGACGTGTTTATGGATATGTTCGACCATCCTGACTACCTGAACGACCTGCTCGCGTTCTGTCGGGACGTGGCTATCCAGATGGCGGCGATGTACCTCGACGCCGGCATGGACGTCATCGCCGTCGTCGACCCGCTGGTCTCTCAGATATCGCCCCGCCACTTTGAGTCACTGCTCGCCGGGCCTTACCTCGCGATCTTTGACTTCATCCGGGAGCGCGGCGCCTTCTCCTCCTTCTTCGTCTGCGGCGACGCGACCAAGAACATCGAGGTAATGTGCAAGACCGCACCGGACTCGATCTCCGTCGACGAGAACATCGACCTCCCTTCGGTCAAGCCGATCACCGATCAGTACAACATCGCCATCGGGGGCAACATCCCGCTGACGACCCGCATGCTCCTGGGGACACAGCAGGACAACATGAAGTTCGTGGTCGACCTGTTGGACCAGATCGACACCCACAACTTCATTCTCGCACCCGGCTGCGACATGCCCTACGACGTGCCGGTTGAGAACACCGTCGGCGCCCTCCAAGCCATACGCGATCCCGAAGGCACCCGGGTGATGCTTGAGAACTATCAGGCAGAGGCGTTAGACCTTGAAGCCGTGATCCTGCCCGATTACAAAGGGCTCGATAAGCCACTGGTTGAGGTCTTCACGCTGGATTCCGACACCTGCGCAGCGTGCGGGTACATGCGAGACGCCGCCGTTCGGGCCACCGCGGAACTCGAGGATGTGGAGATGGTCGAGTACAAGTTCACCGAGAAGGAGAACGTGGCCCGCGTGGTCAAGATGGGTGTGAAGAACCTGCCGAGCATCTACATCAACGGGGAGCTGGCCTACTCATCCATCATCCCCAGCAACCGGGAGCTCGTGGATGAGATCAAGAAACGGTCGCAGCCATAAGGGCACCTGAAAACTATTGCAAATTTCGCTCGGGGGCGATCTCCAAACCAAATGTAAGGAACGTTGACGAAGTCACGTAGAATATGGAGGGTCATGAAACTCCACATTGTGGGCGGTTTTTTGGGCAGCGGCAAGACGACCGCGATCATCGGCGCGGCCAAACAGTTGATGGATCAGGGCCAACGGGTCGGCGTGGTCACCAACGATCAGGGCCGGTATCTCGTCGACACGGCCTTCTTCGAGCTTTCGACCACGCCCACCGTCGAGGTGACCGGCGGCTGCTTCTGCTGCAACTACGACGACCTCGACGCGCAGCTCGAACAGCTCAAGGCGACGGCGCAACCCGACGTCATCTTCGCGGAGTCCGTGGGCTCCTGCGCCGACATCGTCGCCACGGTCGTCAAGCCGCTGCTCGAACTGCGCGGTGACGAGATAAAGCCCAGCAGCTTCAGCGTCTTCACCGACGTCCGTCTGCTCCGGCGGCGCCTGCTGGGCCAACCGATGCCATTCAGCGACGACGTGGTCTACATCTTTGACAAACAGATCGAGGAGTCGGGGCTGCTGGTCATCAACAAGGTCGACCTCCTGGACCCCGAAGCGGTGGCCCAGGTGCGCGAATTGGCAGCGGCACGCTTCCCCGAGCCGATCATCCGCACGCAGAACTCGCTCAACGACGAGAGCATCGCCGGCTGGGTGGACGTCCTGACCACCGGGAGCCTGGCCCTGCCGGCCCGCCCCCTGGACATCGACTACGTGCGCTACGGCACCGGCGAAGCGCAACTGGCATGGTTGGACGAACGGGTGCGTATGCAGGTTCCCGAGGGAGGCGGACGCGAGGGGGTCCTCCGCTTCCTCGAAACCATCGTCGCGGCCGTCGAGCAGCGGGATATCCCCATCGGGCACCTGAAGATCCTGATCCAGACCGATCAGGAGCACGCCAAGGTGAGCTTCGCCTCGCTGGAGGACGTCACGTGGCGGGAGGAGATTCCCCCGCTGACCGGGACGGAGGTCGATATGCTGATCAACGCCCGGCTGGAGGTCCCGGCCTCGGAGCTGCGGGACTTGATCGCCGAGGCGGCCGATCTGACGACGGCAGCGACCGGCGTCACGATTGAGGCGTCAGACGTCGCTTCGTTCCATCCGGCGATGCCCACCCCCACCCACCGCTTCACGGAGGACGCTTAAACGTGAAGGGGCGAGGCACTCCCAGATACAACTGTCAACAACTGGCAGCCTGGAGGAACAAGAGCGCCTAAGTAGATGCGAGAAAATATCTTAACAGTGCTCGTAGCCCCCGTCCTCTTACACGCAGTTCCCAACCTGGAGTATAATACATCGCT
>DAOTTS010000124.1:0-7215 GCA_034437735.1 Anaerolineae bacterium | reverse complement strand
GCCGTTCGATTCCGCCCAGTCCTGGACTATTAACCCCAGGGTGGCCGACAGCACGCCGGAGATAATAAAGCGGTTCGCCCCTTGCAGCGAGATCGCGAGCCACAGGTTGGGGTTGGCCCGCAGGCCGAGAGGGTGCCCCCGCGCCGGAGGATCCGCCTCCTCGGTATCCGAGGCGGGATCGGCGTCCGGTGCATCCGCCGCGTTTCGTTCGCGGGCGTCGCGGGTCTCCGGCAGCAGAAACCACGCGACCAGGCCGCCCAGGGCGGTCAGCGCCGCCCCGACCCACATAGTTGTGTGGTAGCCCAGCCAGTCGGTGAGCGTCCCGCCCCCGAAGGCGCCCAGAGTCTGGCCGATAAAGAACCAGATTTGGTACATCCCCGTCCAGCGCCCCCGCGTCTCCCTCCCGGCGACGTCGAGGATCATCGCCGCGCCGCCCACCCAGATACCCGACCATGCCACCCCCCACAGCATGCGGGCGATCAGGAGCGGCCAGAAGCCCCGGGTCGCCGCGTACAGGGCGGTGGAGAGCGCCCCCAGGAAGAGCGCCGCGATGAAGAGCCGCCGCCGGGGCAGGCGATCGTAGAGCACCCCCGCCGGCCCGTTGGAGAAGAGCCGCACGGCCCGGTTGATCCCGAGCATGATCCCCACCGCGCCCAGGGCGATGCCCGCCTCCTCCGTGTGGGTCGGCAGCACCGCGTACATCGTCGCGTCGCCCATCAGGGAGAGCGCGGTGCCCAGTCCCAACGGGAAAAGGACCTTGGACGGGTGGACGGCGCTACTCGCGACGTGGGGGTGGGCGGCGGTCTGTTCGGCGGTCATCGTTGCTCGCTTTCGTTGATCGGCTTAAAGATTGACCGACCTGTGGCTGCCCCTCCTAACTTCCAAACTTGTAAACTTCCCAACCTTCCAACTCCTGGCATTTAGTAGTGATCCACTCGCCAGGTATAGGGATGCTGGCGCAGGAAGAGCGCGTTGAGGAGCGGGCTGCCCTCGCCCTCCAGGGTGACGCCGGGGCTGTTGAGCACGTCGCGGATGCTGCGGTAGCCGACGATGCACTGCATCAGCTTGTCCTGCGATAGGGTGAGGGTGGCGTCGAGCGCATCCCCGCTTCCCTCCTCGTTGAGGGTAAGCCGGCCCGCGTCGAAGGTCAGGAGGGTCGTATCGAGATCGGTGACCAGGGCGACGGACCCCGTGTACCCGGCCATGGGCGAGATGGCAAGGCGCCGCTCGAGCTCGGCGCGGAGCTTCTCCATCAGTGGGCGCTGGTTGAGGATGCGCATCATAGCGGCGGCGTCGCGCGGAAAATCGATCGTCCAGTTCGTGCCGTAGCGCTGGGCGTACTCGGCGAAGGGGTGATCCGGCGGTGCGTAGATCCTGATCTCGCCGCAGCGTTTTGCGATCGCGTCCTCGGTCAGCGCGTAGAGGATGGTCGCGTAGAGCGCATCGTCCCACGCGTCGACCTCGGCGACCCTGACGTCGTCGTCCTCATCGTCCCAGACGGCGTACCCCGCGAGCTGTCCGTTGCCGTGCTCCCACACCCGCACCACGGGCGATTTTCCGTAGCGGGTCCCCTTCCGGAATTCGGTAACCCGGTCGGCGTGGCGGACGATGCTGCACGTGCGCATCGCGTTGTGGGCGTTGTAGAGCTTGAGGATCTCGGGCATGTCGTCCGATTCGGCGGGGCGGGCGGTCAGCGCTTGCTTGTGATCGCCGGCGTCCTCGGCGTCGCGGGTCTGGATGGTGAAATGGGTGTCCGGCAGGCTGCTGGCATACCCGAACTTGTTGTAGAAGTTGGGGATGCCGAAAAGCTGGGTGACGTCGTAACCCTGATCGATCATATACGTGACCGTGTCCTCGAAGAGTGTCCGCATGTGCCCCTGTTGGCGGTGCTCGCGATCGGTGTAGACGCCTCCGATGCCCGCCATCTGCACCTCGGCGGTGCCGATGCGCATGGTAAAGTCGATGACCGCCAGCCACGAGACTTTGGTGTCGTCGTCGATCCAGAGCTGGCGTTCGTGCCGGTAATCCTTGTCGATGGTCTTGATCTGCATAGAATCTCCTTATGGGTGAATGGTTGATGCAGTGCCGGGGTTGAACCAGTGCCGGGGACTTCGCACTTCAGAAGTCCCCGGCACTGGTTCAACCTGCTTCAACTAAAGGCTGACCTTGGACCGGAACTCCGGGACGCCCTGGACGCCGGGCCGGACGCGGAAGAGGGCCCCGGCCTGTTCGCCCTCCTCGTCCCGGTTATGGCCGCCGGCGGTGGTGACGTAGAGGTCGCCGTAATCCGGGCCGCCGAAGGTGGGGCACGAGACCTTGGGGACCGGGAAGGTGATCCGCCTGAGCTCGGCGCCGTCCGGCGCGTAGCGGACGACGCAGTGCCCGTCCCAACGTGCGGACCAGACGCAGCCCTCGGCGTCGACGGTCATACCGTCGGGTTTGCCCTCCGCGCCGCGTGCCGGCACGCGGGCGAAGACCCGCCGGTTGGAGAGGTCGCCGGTGGCCTGGTCGTAGTCGAAGCGGGTGATCTCGCGCCTGCCGGTCTCCGTGTAGTACATGGTCTTGCGATCGGGGGTGAACCCCATCCCGTTGGAGGTCCTGACGTCCTCCAGCATCACGGTGAGGGTGCCGTCGGTGTCGAGCCGGTAGAGGCGGCCCACGTGCGCCTCGTTGGACATGGTGCCGCAGTAGACCCGCCCGACCGGATCGGCGATGACGTCGTTGAAGCGGGCGTCCTGCTCCGCCGGGATCTCGTCCACGATCATCGTCAGATCGCCGTTGCGCCAGATCCCGATCCCGCCCCGGTCCATAAAGAGGAGCAGGGCGCCGTCCTCCTGGATCGTGAAGCCCCCGATGGGCCGACGCTCGTCGACCCGTTCGTGATGGTCGCGGGCCGGATCGTAGCGGAAGAGGCGCCCGTTGGGGATGTCGACCCAATAGAGGCGTTGCGCGTCCGGGTGCCAGAGCGGATTCTCCCCGGTGTGGCAGTTCGTATCGGCGATCATTTCGGGCTGCATGGTTGCCTCCTGGTTGGGTGGGTGTTGCGAGTTTCTAGTTTCTGTTTGTTGGTTTTCGGGTGATCGTTGATGACCGGATCTATGATAGACGGAAGCTGGGTTCCCTCAGTTCTCCTTGCGCTTGCCCTCGCTGGTCAGCACAAAAAGGACCAGTGCGGTGAGGGCGACGAGGCCGGCGGTTCGGAACATGGCCGGGCTGCCCCAGCGGTCGCGGATCAGGCTGCCGAGAAAGGTGCCGGCGGCGATGGCAATGCCGCCGAAGACGGCGTTGAACAGGCCCTGGGTCGTGGCCGCCATCCCGGGCGGCGCCATCGCGTCCGCGTAGGCCACGCCCGCGACGCACATCCCGGAGTAGGCGAGTCCGTGGAGCAGCTCGCCGGCCAACATCCATCCCGGCACGCGGACCCACGAGTATGCCAGCAGCATGGTCGTCATCGCTGCCAGGGAGGCCGTAAGCATCCCGTTGGCGCCCCATTTTCGCATCAACCGACCGGATGCCAGCAAGAGCGGCAGTTCCCCGACCGTTCCCATCATCAGGGCGAATCCCATCAGGCTCTCGGGCGCGCCCAGCTCGTCGAGCCGGGCGTAGAGAAAGCTCAGCTTGGTCGCGTATCCCATCATACCCAGAAAGACGATAAAAAGGAAGCGCGCCAGTTGCGGGTTCCGGACCAGGCGGCGCAGCCCGGGCCCGAAGGCGGTTTGCGTCTCCCCACTGCGGATGGGCATCTGGGTGACGAGGATGGCGATGCCTCCATAGGCGGCGATAAAGCCGTAGAAGGGGACCGCGAGGCCGAAGCGTCCGGTCAGGATGGAAATCAGGGGGCCGGCGAGGGCCGGCCCGAGGGCGCCCAGGGCCCGCTGGCGTCCGAACGCCTCGCGCCGGTCGCCGAGCATCGCCAGCACGGCGCTGTCGACCATGGGCAGGATGGGCGAGAGGAAGAGCGCGTAGGTCGCGACGAGGGGGAGCAGGGCGAGAAAGGCATCGGCCTGCAGCAGCCCCCAGGCCCCGGCTATGGCCCCGACCGTCGTGATCAGCAGGATCGTTTTGTGCCGGCGGGTCGCGTCCGCCAACCCCGACCAGAGGGGCGCGCTGACGAGCGTGACCAGCGGCATCAGGGCCATCAGCGTCCCGACCTGCGGGCCGGTGAGCCCAAGGGATTCGTAATAGAGGGCGAAGTAGGGAAAGAGCGCCGACAGGCCCCAGAAGTAGAGGAAGTAGAAGAGTTTTGCTTTCAGCATCGGTGTCTTTCTTTCGCTCCCTCCCAAATCCGTTGGGTCCATCGACGAACGACGATCGTGTTCTCGATCCATCTGACGTCATCAGCAACAATCTTCAAAAATCGGAGTTCTTTTTCAGATTATAGATTGGAACGAAAGGAACGAGCATAGGCACGGTGCGGATATACGTCTGATAGCTGGATACGTCCCCGTATTTCTCATTATGTCTCTTCTTCAAACGTTCCGTGGATCCGATCATGATCAACACAATGAAAACCATTCCCACACTGCTGATGATCCATTCAAGTAGGGTATTATAGACCACCATTGCCGTTATCCAATTCCCCACCCAAAAGATGATCTCTCCCAGATAGTTGGGATACCTCACCCACTGATACAACCCCACATCACAGTATTGGTTCGGGGATTCCTTTTTGAAGTTGGATTTCTGTTGATCCGCTAAGGTTTCCAGAACCAAACCTGCACCCATGATCAAGAGGCCCAACACTTGAACCATACCCAAGGCAGTCGATGAACTATTGGTTGATGCAGTTAAACGCAACAGACTCGGTGAAAACATGAGCACATAAAAGAAAGAGACACCAAGCCAGATCACGGCTTTCACCAACCAAGGTATCCCCTCCAAACTTTTTGTAGCAATTTTAAGCTCTTTGCGATAGGATTTTCGTGATTCTCGCACAATAAGATAGACCGCTAATCGTAATCCCCATAGCACCAGGAGCCCATTCTGCAGGGCCGATACCCAGGTAACGTGCGTCACGTGCCGAATCGGTGTGACAATGCCCATTGCTGCGATGGATAAGGCATAGCCGATGCTGACAAAGTAAACCACGCGATAGAAACCTATCGAGGTGAAAGCCAACGCTATTCCGAACAGCAGCAGAATCTCGAAAAGAAGAGGCCCAACATCCAGGTTGACCCAGTTTAGTAACATCACTTTCTCCATTTTGTTCAGAGTGGGGGAATACCCCAGGCTACGCTACAGAAAATCTATACCCGAGAAGCTTATACGCGGCCAGCCGTATGTCAGCATCTTCCGGTGTGACGCTGTACAACTCCCAATGCGATACAGCCGTCTGCGATACGCTTGTGGAAGAGAATCGGCAGCCCGTGGGCCTCGCAGCAGGCGTCCCGGGGATCGAACCCGGCGTAGATCGGGCCGAGTTTGAGGCCGCGCAGGCCCAGGTCCTCCACGGCGTGCGTCAGGTCGTTGACGTCGACGGTCAGGTCCATCGGGCGTCCGCGCGCGCGATCGGCCTCGTGGACCGTCGCGGGGTCAAAGTGCAGGACCTGGTCCCACGTGTGCGTATGGATGTTGTGCATCGAACTCCTTTCGGATGCTGCGTGCTCCCCCCGGGCAGGGGCGTGTGATCGACCTCACCCTCCGTTTCTCCCCCTGCCAGCCTCTCGAATCTGTTGGAACAATCGACGAACGTGTTCTCGGCACGTCTGACGCTGTCGTAGGATACACCAAAGAGACGCCCTGTCTACCCGCAGGGCGTCTCTTGTTTGGTCGCTGGAGGTAAGCGATGGGTAGACTCAGCGCAGATCTGTCTTGTAACCGCGAACCGTTCGCGGCGAAACGCAAGGCTGATTGACTCCGGTTGTGTGCATGGGAGGATGGAAGTTTTCAGCCTTACTGATTCCACCAGGGGTGAGGAGCGCAGTTCCCATAACTGTGTTCCATAGCAATCCCAAATAGTGTCTCATATTCTTCCTGCCCCCCGGATACCGTCTCAACACCGTGGCGCATCTCTGCAACTTGATCGTCATTTGTCACTTGATAGACACCTACTGTTGCCACATTACTCAGAACATATGAAACATAGTCGGCATCTATGTTAACCTTGACGTAGTCATCTTTCATCTCTTCTAACCCCAGTTCGATGCTCTGTACCACAGTTAGATATGAATCATCAGTACCGTAGAGATAATCGCTTGCAAAGCCAGTACAGATTTCCTTCGGAGAGGTCCAGCGCGCCGAATATTCACTCAGTAATGTCGCTCCAGAAGGAGCTAATCCGGATATGTCGTCCACGTAATCATCGAATTTTGGTGGAGGCTCAGAAAGGTATCTGGGTCCGCAGGACCCCAGCAGCCATACCAAACTCACTAAAAGAACAAATCTTCGGAATCTGCATTCACACATATCGAATCACCTACTTGCCCAGCCATACCCGATAGTACCACACAAACGGCCTTAGTTGATCGCTCCATAGTTTTCCACTAGAGGTCGGAGGATAACCCGCCGCATACTCACTCTCGCCGCCAAATGCAGTACGCACATCCTCGTGATAATTCGCGAACACTGCGCCCATTTCACCAACGGTCATTTGACCACTCTCCGTACGGCTACTCGGTCTCTGATCTGCATACATACGCAAAATCGCACCAACATACTTGACGTTGTGGAAATCACTCACTAACTGTAGATGACGTTCAGATGCAGTAGCTGGCTTAGATGGAAAGGCTCTGCCAAAGTGGGTCTCAGCTTGAATGGCAGTCTCAGCATGGACCTGTCCTATGCCGGGACCGAATGAAAGGCCAATCAGGGGAATTCCCATCTGCGATGCTTCCAGAGCAGTCTCGGCTAGGGGACCATACATACCAACTCTATGCCACGGTTGGGTGCCAATATAAGCCACAGTGCCAATGATGGAATCCATCGGTGCATCATACCAATCAGTGTCATACACAATCTCAGCAGCCACCACAGCAGCTACAAATTCGATGGGTATATCGAACTGAGCAGCTCAATACTCCAACGCTTGCCACTGCTCATCTGTGAATTCATACTGTTCAGGAAAATCTTCACTGCAGCCTATATCATAATCATCGCCGCTACAAGCGCCATGACCTGAAGGATCCGTATACCCAAGCGGATTGTTGTACACATACGCATACCGGTTGAGCGCCTGCGGGTTCCCCGGCTCGGGCACAATCGTGTCGGCCTGGATGA
>DAOTTS010000123.1:0-50297 GCA_034437735.1 Anaerolineae bacterium | reverse complement strand
ACGGGCTGGGTGGGGCGGGTTGGATCTTCATCCGCTTCTCTACGGGTATCATAGTGGGCTCCAACCAATACGCCGGGACCGTCTCCCTTTGAGGCCAGAAGATTTCGCACCGGGGTCCCTTTGTAGTCAAAGCGTTGATCCCAAACGTTCCAACCCAGTGTCTGGAGCGTGGCAGAGAATGTATCACCGGCCCGGATGCTCGTCTCAGTTCCAGTGATGCGATATCCCATCTCGCATTGGACGATGACCCAATCATAGGCCTTTTCACCGTCGAAAACCGCCTCGGGAACTGCGTCGGTCTGCGTGCAAGACGTCAGCCCTACGGCTACTATGACGATCATCATACTCATAAGTGAGCGCAGCACGGATTTCAATCGTATGCGCTGTTCTGTGATCTTAGCTTGCTGCATGGTCTTCTATGGGTCCCCTCTGTTTCAAACCGCTTCGAATCACCTGCCGATATGCACGTACCCGACTGGCCCTTAACGTTCGCCGATGTCCCACAAGCCACTTGAGTCCCTCGATCGCGATCTGCCCTAAATACTGGGCCATAAGCCAACCGCGCAACGCGACGGCAACCCCACTGCCATAATACTTCCTCGCATAGTGAACTTTGCTCGACTGGAAGTAAATATGACGCGCTGGGACAACCTGTTCGCTGCTTTTTCCCTCATAGTGGATAATCTTTGCCTCGGGGAGGTAGACGATATCCCATCCCGCTTCTTTGATGCGCCGACACCAATCCAATTCCTCTGAGTACATAAAGAAACTCTCATCGAGAACGCCAACGCTTTCGATGACACTTTGCCGCGTCATCATTGCAGCGCCGGTGACCCAATCCACCGATTGGACTTCGTCATCCGAGCGTTCCTCTGCATAATATTGGGCCAGCGCTTGCCCGGAGGCCAACGGCTGCAACCACGTGCTCTCCAGGAAAAGGATCGGAATGGTTGGGAAACGTCGGCGCGAGGATTGGATCGTCCTATCCGGGTTGAGTAGTTGGGGGCCGACCAAGCCGACGTCGGGATGACCTTTAAGATAGGCCACCATCTGTTGTAGGGCTCCCTTTTTGATCTCCGTGTCGGGATTGAGGAGCAGGATGAACTCTCCGCAGGCGACTCGAATCCCCTGATTATTCCCTCTGGTAAAGCCAGCGTTGTAGTCGTTAGCAATAAGGCGAACCCTTGGGAAGTTTGCCTGTATCATCTCTGGGGTTCCATCCTTGGAGCCGTTATCCACGACGATGATCTCCAGATCCGGATCCGCTTTCCCCATCTGCTGAATCGATTGGATCGCTCGGTGGAGCAGGGTGCGGACATTCCAACTCACGATGATGATCGAAAGCTGGACGGATGACGTATTTCTATAGGACATCAATACCTCCGTCTGACAGCGAAGGATGCGATCTCTTCCATCGCTTGACGGTAGTCAGAATCCGGATATTGGGTGAGCAACTGATTGGCCTCCCGGATATGCTGCTCGGCCTGCTGCATGGCCTGCTGAGGTGCGCTTGAGTTCTTGATATCCTGAGCGAGTCCGGTGAGGCTGCTCTCACTGAGATGGTTCGTCAGGGCGTCGTGGATTCTTCGATCATTGGGATGCCCCTGTAGATAGTAGAGTGTGGGAAGTGTGAGCAGGCCCTGACGCAGGTCCGCTGCGATAGGCTTACCCAGTTTGGTCTCGTCTCCCACGATATCCAGAACGTCATCCGCGATTTGAAAAGCCTCTCCCATTAATCTGCCGAAGCGTTGAGATCGACGAATCTGTTCCGGTGCACATCCGGACAGCAAGGCGCCTGACTCCGTGCAGAGTGCAAAGAGCGAGGCCGTCTTGGCAAAGATCCGCTCATAATACGTCTCTAATGAGGGAGGGTGCGACTTATCACGGACCATCTGGCTGATCTCTCCCACACAGATCGTCTCAAGCGTCTCGGCGAACCGTTGCACGATCGTCGGGTTCCGACTTTGTGCTGCAAGTTTTGCTGCCACGGAGAAGACAGCATCTCCCGCCAGCACTGTAGCGGCAGGGACCAGTTGGCGATTGAGCGTTTGCTGACCTCGACGCGTCTCCGCCCGGTCGATCAGGTCATCGTGGACGAGGGTCGCGGTGTGCAACATTTCTACGGCAGCGGCGACGTGGGTCACTTTTTTGGATTCTGCCCCACACATATAGGCGCTCAGTATGACCAACGCCGGGCGAAGACGTTTTCCTCCCCCCTGGATCAGGGCCTCAATGGGTTCGCGAATTTCTGATGGAAAGGCCTGGATGCTCTTTACCATCAGCGCAGTCGTTTCGCAGAGTTCACGGGTTAGGAGGCTCCGGTATCGGAGTAGATTGCCATTCATAAGATGTTCTTTCCCAACGAATCCAGTTTCAGCGCCATTATATCACAATGGGATTATCGGTCTCTGTTAATCCAAAGAGCCATTGAGCGTTACGTGTTGACTCCGCATCGATGGTCGAGACGTCCTCTTGTCTCAATTCGGCGATTTGCTGTGCGATGTAGCGCAGATAAGCCGGCTCATTGCGTTTACCACGGTGCGGTACCGGTGTCAGATAGGGGCCATCGGTCTCGAGTAGCAATCGGTCGAGCGGCACTGTACGGGCAACCTCGTGGATGTCCCTCGCGTTCTCAAACGTGACCGGTCCATCGATACCGATCATAAAACCGATGTCCATTGCCTTATGCAATCGATCGATTCCCGCTGCGTAGGCGTGAAGAGTTCCGTGACGGTTCGGCCCCCTGGAATGCCACGACCGGAGCATCGCCAGGGTGTCTTTGTGAGCCTCTCGATCGTGAACGATGATTGGGAGATTCAGGTCTGCTGCCAAATCCATCTGGATCTCAAGCGCTCGTCTTTGTGTCTCGGGCGTTGCACACTCCCAATCTCGGTTTGGGTTACGGGGCCAATAGTAATCCAATCCAATCTCACCGATTGCAACGACAGACGGGTGATGAGCCATCTCCGCCAAGATCCTGGTATTGTCCTGGTGCAGGTGATGCGCTTCAGTCGGGTGGAACCCTACCGCTGCGTAGATCTGAAGCTCAGCCGTAGCATACCGATCAGCAAGCTCGATTGCAGCCTCGCTGGTCCCAAGGTCCGTTCCTGGAATGATAAGCGCTGTGACGCAGGCCTGCCGGGCCCGATTTAAGATTCCTTCAAGGTCGTTGTTGTATCGTGGATTCTGCAAATGGACGTGTGTATCAATCACTTCTCTTCCCCTCTTTCGATTGCTCTGAGTGATTGTACCGTTTTCTGAGCAAACGTCGTATCGACTTGGGGCCTTCGGCTGCTAATTGATCCATGAAACTCGGCGGATTTATTATCATCTGCTTATGTTGCGCTTATGTAATTCTAATTTACCCGTGTTATAATGCCTTATCAAGATGAGATTAGTAGTATTTTGAGAGACATTCGATTGGTGATCATCAACTATGTAGATTCGATCACTAGACAGTCGGACACGTCGTTAAGTGCGGCGGTTTTAGAGATGTGAGATCTTTTTCGAAAAGCTGCACTGTAATTACCATAGTCTGGCGGGAGGAAAATGATGTTACCTTGGTTTAATATGCAGGATCAGAATATTGACGAGTTAGTCCAACGAATACCCAGTGAGGTTCCGATCCTGCCTTTGCGGAATACAGTGGCGTTCCCCTACATTGTCATGCCGCTTGCTGTCGGTATTCCTCGTTCCGTGCAATTGATTGAGGAGTCCGATAGGTCCGGACGGATGATTGGCTTGGTTGCGATGAAGGATTCCTCGATTGAGGTTCC
The DNA here is from genome assembly GCA_034437735.1 of Anaerolineae bacterium. Taxonomy (GTDB): domain Bacteria; phylum Chloroflexota; class Anaerolineae; order B4-G1; family SLSP01; genus PWVB01. Next base: position 46,521 of record DAOTTS010000123.1, on the reverse strand, counting down.
AGATTCCACACAGGTGCACGAAGTGGGTACAGCCGCGATTGTCCATCGCGTGATGAAGGCCGATGATGACACCTTGACCGTCTTCATCCAAGGGTTGGAGCGTTTCCGTGTCGTGGAGTGGACGTCAGAGGATCCGTACCTGCAGGCCCGTATTGAACTCGATCCCGATCAAGAAGAGGACTCGATCGTTGAAGAGGCGCTGCGGCGTAACCTCCTAGATGTGGCGACCGAACTTGCAGAACTCATCCCGCAGTTCCCCGATGAGGCTGTACACTTCATCCAGCAGTTGGATGATTCCAAGCTGCTCGTGTACTTGGTCGCATCCAATATGCGGATCGAGATGGAAGAAGCTCAGCGGTTGTTGGAGATTGACTACCTGGCGGAGAAGATGCAATTCCTGATCCGGATCTTAACTCGGGAATTGGAGGTCCGGGAGGTGGGGCAGCAAATACAGGAGAAGGCCAAGGAAGAGATCGAGAAAAATCAGCGTGAGTATTATCTGCGCCAGCAGCTCGATGCCATCAAGAAAGAGCTGGGAGAAGGGGAGGATGCGGGCCAACAGTTAGAGGAATACCGGGAGAAGATCGAAGAATCCGGTATGACCGAAGAGGCCAAGGAAGAGGCGCTTCGAGAGCTGGCTCGATTGGAGAAGATGCCGCCCCAGGCTGCAGAGTACTGGGTGATTAAGACGTATCTTGATTGGCTCACGACGCTGCCCTGGACGGAAACGACTGAGGATAGGCTCGATATCGAAGATGCTCGCACCGTTTTGAACGAGGATCATTACGATCTCGAAGACGTCAAGGAGCGCATCTTGGAGTTCCTGGCTGTGCGCAAGCTTCGCCAAGAACGGGGGCTAGATGAGCAGTCTCAGTCTGATCTACAAGGTCGGAGCATTGAAGGGATGGGTGCGATTCTCGCGTTGGTCGGCCCTCCGGGTGTCGGCAAGACGTCGCTAGGGCAGTCCGTGGCGCGATCCCTCGGCCGTGAGTTTACCCGAATGAGTCTGGGTGGTATGCGGGATGAGGCTGAGATTCGAGGGCACCGGCGCACGTACATCGGAGCTATGCCCGGACGGATTATGCAGGCGATCAAGCGGGTCGGCGTCAAGAATCCGGTCTTTATGCTGGATGAGGTCGACAAGATTGGGTCGGATTGGCGCGGTGATCCATCCTCCGCGCTGCTGGAGGTTTTGGATCCGCAACAGAACCACGCCTTCCGGGATCACTATCTGGACGTAGACTTCGATCTGAGTAAGGTGCTCTTCATTTGCACGGCGAACACGACCTCGACGATTCCGGCGCCGTTGCTGGATCGGATGGAGGTTATCGAGATCGATGGTTACACTGAGTATGACAAGGTGCACATCGCTAAACAGTATCTGGTTCCCCGTCAGTTGAAGGTGAATGGGCTTCTGCCCGAGGAAGTCGCGTTCAGCGACGATGCTCTCCGGGCTATCATCCGAGATTTCACGCGGGAGGCCGGCGTTCGAGAGCTCGAGCGAGGTATCGGCAAGGTTTGTCGGAAGATCGCTACGTTGATTGCTGAAGGCTCGGTGGAAGAGGGTGAGGTCGTTGAGGTCGACGACGAGAAGGTGCGCGATATGATGGGCAAGCCGCGCTATCGTTTCGAAGCCGCCCTGCGTACCGAGAAACCGGGTGTTGCGACCGGGCTTGCGTGGACCCCACGTGGGGGCGAGGTACTTTTCGTCGAGGCTGCTACGATGCCCGGTGCTGATGACAAGCTCATCTTGACCGGGAGCCTGGGTGACGTTATGCGAGAGTCGGCCCGAATCGCCCTGAGTTACGTCGAATCGCACTTTGAGGCGTTAGGGCTTTGTGAGGATGACTGCAAGGGCAAGATTCACCTGCATGTGCCGTCGGGCGCGGTGCCCAAAGATGGGCCGTCTGCCGGTGTTACAATGGTGACCGCGCTGGTTTCGCTTCTGTCGGGCCGCCCTGTGGGTTCTGAGGTGGGCATGACGGGTGAGGTCACATTGCAAGGACAGGTTCTGCCGATTGGTGGGCTCAAGCTGAAGGTGCTCGCGGCTCACCGTACCGGGTTAAAGAAAATTATTCTGCCCAAGTTGAACGAGATTGACTTGGATGACATCCCTGAGAAGGTCCGTGAGGAGATGGAGTTCGTACTTGCTGAAGACATGGATGACGTGCTGGAGCACGCACTCGTTTCGGCGGATAAGGTTGAGGAATCGGCTGATGAGGTCGAGCCTGCGTCCGAACCAGAACCTACTCCTGTCGCGGTCTAGCACTGCACACTAATCACGTTGCGCGTCAACGATGCCACCGGATGGCTTTTCCATCCGGTGGCGTTTTTATGTGGGTCTGGGTACAATGGATTTGTCAGATGGATGTGATCGATGCTTTGCAGAGGGATATAAAGAGGATACTGTGACTAAACGGATAGCGTTACACGATCAGACCGAACTTGAATGTGAGTACATGGACTGTTTTCTTGAGACTCACTGTGTGCCTCAGAATTTGTTTTATCTGCTAGGGGGGGCGACATCGTTCACCCAATATCGCAATCCCGATCTGATGCAGATCGCTTGGGACCACGAGGCGCAGTTTATCGAATCGACGTTACCTCGAACGCCGGATGATTTATGGGCATTGGTCAGTTTAGGGTGTGGCAATGCAGGGCCAGACGTGAACCTGCTTCGACATTTGATCGAGGATGGCTATTGTTGGCATTACTACGGTGTAGATTCGTCTGCCGCAATGCTGGACCTCGCCGAGGACAATTTGGCGGGGTTAGCCTGCGATTCTTACGTTGTGCTGGCCGATTTCTGTAAGACCGACTTTCTGAGTTCTCTGGATCAATTACTGAGCCCCTACGACCGGCGTCTCTTTGCGATGATGGGCGGAACGTTTGGCAATTTTGACCAGAGATGGATTGCGGATCTTTTAGAGGAGCTCGTGCCCTCCGGAGATTATCTCTACCTGGACGTCGTTCCTCAGTACACCAACGATGATGCCAATGCCTCGCTTCGCGACCGTCTGTCACGCTTACCTGACAACCTAAAACGGTTTTTCCACGATCTTTTAACGCGGCTCAGTATTCCTATGGATCGAGGTCGCGTGGTGAGCCATGAATATCCCGACGATGGATTGGATACGATTCGCTTCACTTTTTCGTATGAAGCTCAGGCGCCCACGACGTTGACGTACTCACAGGGCGAACTCGATCTTCTTTCAGGGGATCGGGTTGACCTCTTGACGATCCGGGCTTACGACATCGACCGTCTGACTGCCTTTATGGCTCAGAGAGGATTCATGCTTCAGGACACCTACGTCCCGCATGCTGACGACCTTAAGCATCTCTGGCAGCGGTTGCTCCTCAAGAAAACTTGACCGACGTTGGATTTGCTGGACGCTTCAGGGTACGTATAATTGGGCGTACCTGGCCATAGATTGGCCTCAGTAAGTTGAAAAACGTCGGCGTCTCCCTGTTTTACAGAGAATTTGAGGCGTTGGGTATTGGGTGAAGTCCGTGTGAGACAACGGGACCAAGGAGGGCAGCATCATGAAGATCTCAAAGGCTGTGATCACCGCTGCGGGGCGCAATCAACGGAACCTGCCCGTTCAGGCGTTGATCGACCGTGACGGCGCGGAGAAATCGGTGCTAAGCATCCTCGTCGAGGAGGCTTTGAGTGCGGGTATCGAAGAGGTTGCCGTCGTCATCGCGCCCGGCGATGAGGGCGCTTATTCGGAGGTCGTCCGCGAGCACCTGGGATACGTACACTTTGTCCCGCAGGCAAAGCCTCTGGGATATGGACATGCCGTATACTGTGCCGCCGACTTCGTCGGAGAGGAGCCATTTTTGCACCTCGTTGGGGATCATCTCTACGTCAGTCGGGTTGAGCAGACGTGTGCCATGCAACTGGTTCGGGTTGCCGAGGCTGAGGCGTGTGCGGTCTCCGGTGTTCAGGCGACACGAGAGACTCTACTCCCTTATTACGGCACCGTAGGCGGACAGCGACTGCCCGGACGTAAGGATCTCTATGACGTCGAGACCGTGATCGAGAAACCTACACCTACCGAGGCAGAGCTCAGGCTTATCGTTCCCGGCTTGCGGGCAGGGCACTATCTGTGTTTCTTTGGCATGCACGTGTTGACTCCAACGGTTATGGCGATTCTCGCCGATCTTGTGGACAGAGCTGAATCGGCGGAGACCTCTGACTCGTCCTCGGCATCGGTGACCCTTTCCGATGCTCTCGCTGAGCTAGCGAAGCAGGAAAAATACCTCGCGTTGGAAGAACGGGCGCAACGGTATGACGTGGGGGTGAAATATGGGTTACTTACCGCACAATTGGCCCTGGCGCTCAACGGCCGCGACCGCGACCTGGTGTTGACGCGTTTGGTTGAGCTTCTCGCCACTCAAACGATGGGACAGCTAGCCCCTGATGGACAGAGACTGGAGAGCTAACGATGATCGAATCATTCGTTGACATTATTACCTCCGATAATCCTGACGTCAGGAATCAACCTCTAGGACCGATGTGCGCGCAAGCTTCACTTGAGGAGCTTTTGCAGGCCTGTGAGGCGTTGGAGCGATTTCGTCATCAGAGCGATAACCTCTACGAAAAGGTTCGGGCGCTTTTCTTCCTTTATGCTATCCACCGGTTTCACGTGACGTCGAAACCGGATATCAGGACCCGGTGTCTGATCCCCTATCACGGCTATGAGCACCTTCTCCAACGGCGTTTTGAGGAAGCGATACGGATTTTCCTGGAGGCCCAGCGAGAGGATGGGGTCAGTGAAGCGGTCTCCAGCGCTCTGGCGGTCGGTTATCACAGTCTAGGATTTCAGACCTTGGCGGATCAGGTTCGGCGCAGTGTGCGATCGGTGCGAGGCAACCAGTGGATGTTCCGGGTCGGTCATCCTGCCGATTATCCGCTTCGCATTTGCCCCGAGTTGCTCGAACGTACAACTGAGGGACTTTTTCCGATTGTGCACGAGTCAACACCGGTACGGATGGACCTAAGTCACAGCGGATGGAGTGATATCTTCTTCCTGGGGATGGACTTCCCCGAAGGCGCACGGGTTCTGAACGTATCGATCGATCTGGCTGTCCATGGGCGCGACCCGGAGCCACGACCGCCCGTTGAGGCATTTATCCGCGTGATCGACAGACCCGTGTTGAGACTTGCCAGCGTTGACTTGAAACAGGCTGCTGAGATCGACCATCTGGGTGAGGTCTTCGATTACGCTAAAGATTATCTTGGCCTGTTGAAAGCAGCGGTGATCGCCTCCGGCATTATTCCTCCGGGCATTGAGGGATCCGGAGAGCGGTTGGAGGATCTCTTAGGCCGCCTCGTCGGCCCCGGACTGGGCCTGGAGGTTGTCAGCAAGGTCAACGGTATTCCCAAGGGGTCTCGATTGGCTGTGTCTACAAGCTTGCTGGCCTGTCTGATTGCTGCGTGCATGCGGGCGACGCGGCAGGCTCGCTCCCTAGAAGGGCCTCTGCAGGAGGAGGAGCGCCGCCTGGTGGCTGCACGGGCTATCCTTGGGGAATGGCTTGCGGGTTCAGGTGGGGGATGGCAGGATTCCGGTGGGGTGTGGCCCGGCATGAAGTTGATCACCGGGCAATTGGCATCACCCGGCGATCCGGAATACGGCATCAGCCGAGGGCGTTTGCTGCCCCAACATCATATTCTGTCAAAGAACGAGGTGTCCCTTCAGACCCGGCGCGAGCTTCAGCAGAGCTTGATTCTCGTGCATGGGGGGATGGCTCAGGATGTCGGGCCTATCCTGGAGATGGTCACCGAAAAGTATCTTCTCCGGAGCCGGGAAGAATGGCAGGGTCGCCAAAGGGCGATCGATCTTTTTGACAGGATTGTTCAATTGCTAAAAGACGGTGACGTCCACGGGATCGGTCGCGCGACCACCCAGAACTTTTTCGGGCCGATCGAGACGATTATTCCCTGGGCGAACAACCTCTACACCCGTACGCTTATCGATCGCATCCGATCTGCGTTTGGCCCTGATTTCTGGGGTTTCTGGATGCTGGGAGGTATGTCCGGCGGTGGGATGGGTTTTATCTTCGATCCCGACCGCAAAGATGAAGCTCAGGACCATCTTCTTCGCACTATGCTCGACGTCAAAGGTGATCTCCGCAACGCGCTGCCCTTTGCCATGGATCCGGTGGTCTACGATTTTTCGATCAATCAGCGCGGTACTTACGCTGAGTTTATGGGAGGACAGGATGCCAAGCACGACGCTTTGATGCCGGCGGGGTACTACGCGCTCGTGTTACCGGATGCTGTTCGGCAAGGAAGACACCAGCTCTCCGCTACGCGCCGGGCTGAATTGGATGTTTTCGGTGAGGCGTGCCGCGTTCGTCCGGAGCTTTCGGGTATGGTCCAAGTTCTCTTCGATCAACTCTTACCGAGGCAAAGCCGGGAGACCGAGGGCGGTCAATCACTGGATGAACTGCTGGAGACCCTCGGGTTTGACCGGGTTCAGCACGAACAGATCCGTGACGACCTCCGCGACGGTCGGATTGGTTTGGCTCAGAACCGACTTCCCGCCAGCACGAACATCCAGGACGTGCAGTCGGATGACGTCACCGACCTCACGTCTGACGCGAACGCTCAGGCGGAGAAGACTCGAGCAGATCTTGAAGCTGAAGGGCTCCAGGCTATCCGGAAGGGGCGGGTGGCGGTCGTGACGTTGGCTGCCGGGGTGGGGAGCCGATGGACTCATGGGGCGGGGGTCGTCAAGGCCCTTCATCCCTTCTGCAAGATGGACGGCGTTCATCGATCATTCCTGGAGGTTCATCTGGGAAAGAGCCGTCGCATGAGCCGGCGCGGCGGTACGCCTATTCCTCACGTCATCACGACAAGCTATCTGACCCATGAACCCATTCGAGAGTTGCTCGATCTGAAGGATAACTACGGATATCCAGGCGACGTGCGATTATCGCCGGGGCGTACGGTGGGATTGCGAATGGTTCCAATGACCCGTGACCTGCGATTTGCGTGGGAAGAGATGCCTCAACAGATGCTCGACGAGCAGGCGCAAAAGGTCCGGGATAGCCTGCGAGCTGCCCTGATCCATTGGGCAGAAGCGATGGGAGAGGGATCGGACTACACCGATAACGTGCCGGTCCAATGCTTGCACCCGGTTGGGCATTGGTTCGAGATACCTAATATGCTTAAAAACGGCGTCCTGCTGAATCTTATTGAAGCCTATCCTGATTTGCAGGTGCTGATGATGCACAACATCGATACGGTGGGTGCGGACGTCTCCCCCCTGGTCCTGGGACAGCACCTAACCTCGGGTGCCGGGATGACCGTCGAGGTTATCACCCGCCGGGTCGAGGATCGGGGTGGCGGCCTGGCCCGAGTGGACGGGACGCTCCGCCTGATCGAGGGCATGGCGCTGCCGCGCGAGGAGGATGAATTCGAGCTTTCATATTACAACTCCAACACGATGTGGATTGATGTCGATCGACTGCTGGACGTCTTTGAACTCGATCGTGCCGCCCTACGAGATCAAGACCGGGTTGTTGACGCTGTCCGGCGTGTTGCGAACCGAATGCCCACCTACGTGACGCTTAAGGACGTCAAGAAGCGATGGGGACACGGACAAGAGGATATCTATCCGGTGGCTCAGTTTGAGAAGCTCTGGGGCGATATGACGGGCTTGCCGGAGATGAACTGCCGGTACGTCCGGGTTCCGAGGATGCGCGGGCAACAACTCAAGGAGCAGGCGCAGCTAGATGGTTGGTTGCGGGATGGTTCGGCATCCTACGTGGCCTCCCTATGTGAATGGTGACCGCGTAACGATCCGGTAGGTTGAGGCGGGAGCCCGAGATGAGCTCCCGCCTTTTAATCGCTGAGACCTCACTCCAGACTTTGAATGATGTTTCGGTCTCTGTAGGCCTCGGCCGCTTCTCGAACGAGTGCGGCATTTCGTGGTGCGTTGAGTTCCGACTCTAGTCGCTCAGCCAGTACCCGTAATTCGTCGTAGGAGGTACGTCCCGGTCGGAGCGTTTCATAGATGGTCATCACCTCCTCGTTCGAGATGTTCGTAAGTTCCGCGGCACGACGCAGGTTATCGGCGAGTTCCGAATATCCGGCTTGCTCCGCTTTATCCGCTTGACGACGGAGGGTTTCCTCGCTGATGCGGAAGTCCTCAGATTGGACCGATCCTTCAAGGATCGCTTGCAACGTCAGCGCACTGAGTGGTTTTCCGGTTTGCGTGCGGTACTTCTCTTCATTCATTAGTCTGTTCCCTCAATCTGTAAGTGGCTTTCTATAATGCAGTTTGCTCAGTCGTATCTTATAACGGCGCCCTTGTCAGCAGACTCCGCCAGGCGGGCGTAAAGGGCCAGATAGCCCCGTTTTATTTTAGACGGCGGACGCGTCCAGCGGCTAAGCCGTGCTTCGATCTCCTCATCTGATACATCCAGGTGCAACTGTCGGTTGGGGATATCGATGGTGATGCGGTCGCCGTCTTTAACGATCGCGATGGGTCCCCCTTCCGCGGCCTCAGGTGAGACGTGACCCACAAAGCATCCGTTATTGGTGCCTGAGAAGCGTCCGTCGGTGACCAGGGCGGTTTTCAGCGCCAGTCCGCGCCCATAGAGGAGTTTCATCGCTGTGTACATCTCCCGCATTCCTGGCCCGCCCTTGGGCCCCTCATAGCGGATGACAACGACCTCGCCGGCCGTTACCTCGCCGTTGAGAATGGCTTGATTGGCCTGCTCCTCGGAATCGAAGCAGTGCGCGGTGCCTGTAAACGTATGCATCTCGGGCGCGATCGCTGCGGGTTTGGTGATGCCCGTATTCGGCGCTAAATTGCCCTCCAAGACTGCGATGCCACTCATACCCCAAGGATTCGCGTAGGGGCGGATGACGGCATCGTCCTCAATCTCGGCTTCGGCGACGTTTTCGGCTATGGTCTTTCCCGTTACGGTCATCGCGTCCTGGTGCAACAACGGGAGCAACTCCTTCATCACGGCAGGCACCCCGCCGGCGCTGTGAAAATCGGGCACATTGGGCGCGGCCGCCGGGAAGATCCGGGCGATGTGCGGGGTGGTGCGGCAGAGCGTCTCAAATCGTTCCATCGTGACTTCGTGTCCGGCTTCATATCCGATCGCCGGGAGATGCAGCGCGACGTTCGTCGATCCCCCAATGGCGGTACTCAGCCGGATGGCGTTTTCGATGCCGGCCTCGTTAATGATGTCGCGGGCCGTAATCCCCTTCTCTACCAGGGTCATGATCTGTCTTCCGGAGGCCTGGGCGGCACGGAGCCGAGCGGCGTGGGTCGCAGGGATCGTCGCAGTGCCGGGCAAGGACATGCCCATGGCCTCGGCGACACTGCACATCGTGTTGGCTGTCCCAAGGAACGCACAGGAGCCACACGTGGGTGTGGCGTGGTCCTCCAGATAATAGTACGTTTCCTCATCAATGGCACCCGTTTTGAGCATGCCCAATCCTTCGGTCAGGGATGTGGTGTCGGCGGCTCGCTCATCGAACGTGCATCCACCTTCCATAGGACCGCCAACCACAATGATCGCGGGCACATCGAGGCGCGCTGCTGCCATCAGCATACCGGGGACGATCTTGTCACAGGAGCAGAGGAGGACGACGGCGTCCAATCGATGGGCCTGGATCATCATCTCCACGTCATTGGCAATGATATCCCGACTGGGTAGGATATAGTGCATTCCCTTATGTCCCTGTGCGAGGCCGTCACAGGGCGCCATGATGCCAAATTCCACGGGCGTTCCCCCGGCCTGGAGGATGCCCTGTTTCACGTAATCAGAGACCAGGTCAAGGTTGTAATGTCCGGGTACGACGCGATTCCATGAGTTGGCGACCCCAACTAAGGGGCGCTCCAGGTCGTAGTCACTGTATCCCATCGACTTCCAAAGGGCTCTATGCATCGACCATTCAGGTCTTTCCAAAATGTCTTTACTTCTCCAATACATTGCGTTCCTCCAGTGAGTATCAGTCTCGATTTGTAGAGTTACTTGATCCAACGCACCCGGCTGGGTGGTCTGTCCTCAATTTCATCCGTCTCTTTCCGGTGCAAGAGCGTGGTCTGTACGATCAACCGGAGACGGGCTGTGTTGTCAATCTCCACCGGTACCGGGGTGGTGGGTTTGTGCTGTGCGTAGCGTGCTGCTTTCCGCCCGATCTGTCGATAGGTCTCCAGCGTCAGGTTGGGCGACATCGAAAAGAGCTCCAGGTTCTCAAGGGGAGCTAGGTCGCTTCGATGGATGACGGTCGTACCCTTGGACTGAATGCCGATCGCCACATCAGATCCACTCAACTTGGCTCCCGTGTGCCCGATGAAGGCACAATCTGAGGTGTGGTGGACGCGGACGATCCGGGGCATTCCCCCCTCATCCCGGATGCCTTGCAGCATTGCGTTGAGCACGTCGCGAAGATCCAACCCACCAAGGCTGTGGTGGATGGTTTTGCCGAATGCTGGGCCAACGGCGATGACGATCTCCTTGGTTGTCTCTCCTGATGGAGCGGGGGAAACGTCCTCAAGCCAGGGATCCGGTCCCGTTTCCGCGAGCGATTCGAGATAGGTTTGGGGATTCCACGCTTGGGGTATGCTCTGAATCCTCTCCCAACGGGTCCCCTGCACGCGGTAGCCGCTTCCGGGCCCGTGATAGTCGTTGCGATCGGTCATCGCGTTCAGGACTGTAAAGTGGCCCGGCTCCTCCGATTCGAAAATACCCGACGTCTGAAGGTAATCGCCGATTACGCGCTGCCGCTGCATCTCAACCAGGTTCACGGCTGCTTCGTGATATCCGGTTTCCTCCAGTGCGCGGATGATCTCGACGATGGTTATGGGGCCTCTCAGGAGCAGTTGTGCGGCTTTGATGTCGGCCACCCTGTCCCGATCGGGCATATCCTCACTGCTGAACGCGCCGACCGCAGTTTCGACCTCCTCATCGCTGATGGATGCAAAGTCGAGCGCGCTGAAAATGGCCTGGATGGCCCGGGCGCCTCGCTCACGCGCCATGAGGACATCCTCCTCTTGAATCGGATGGATGCCGCCGTCGACCTGCATATCACGCTGGATCACATACCAATCATCGAGTTCGGTCACATCGAAGTTGCCGCCCCCAAACATATTGTCATAGCGGGGAATGGTACCGTAGCCAGAGGTCACGAAGTCGGCCCCCGGAATGAATTGGAGCATCAATTTGGCCGACTTGCGCATCTCTGAGTGCGAGGCCAATGCATCATTACCGGCGGCGACCTCCAATCCCAACATCGTCGCAATCAGGTTTTCGGCGAGGACCGCACGAACGCCTCCCGGCAGGGATTCGGGCAGCGCGATGCAACTGATCGAGCCGTTCTGGGTTCCCTGACTTCCCGCGCCGCGCGTGACCAGCAGACACCGGGCTTCGAGATAGAGCATCGATTTGCCCTCCGCGTAGCCCATCAGGGCTTCCGAGCCGGTACCCGAGGTGAAGCGGGTTTTGACTCCCCGGCTTGCATACGCTGAGGCTAGAAATGCCTTAGACCACGGCGTGTCGTCCCCATCGACGAATGCCCGTTCCGTCCCATAGACTGAGAGCGTCTCCGAATAGGAGGTCAGTCCCCGGAATCCCAACCGGAGGTTGGTCGCTTCCTCGACCGAACATTGGGTGAGAACCCCGCCACGTCCAGTCTGGGAGCCTACGAGGATCGCCAGTGCGTTCAAGGGTGCGTAACGGCTGACCCCGACGGTCGTCTCCACCTCGTTGAAACCGCGAAGTGCTGCTTCCGCCGCGTCGGCAGCCAAGAGCGCGGGGTGTTCCTTTCGGTTGGTGACGTGCGCTTGATTCGCCGGCGTCTTTCTGGCCCGCATTTTGGCAAGCCCCATCATCATCTCCAGGACATTCATCTGTCCGATGACGTCCACGAGTTTGGCCGCCGTACACCCTCGGGTCAGGGCAAGTATCTCGTCTCGGGAGACGTTGATGTCGACGAGCATCCTGGCGATGTCCACCGAGGGCGTCGCCATCGCCTGTTCAGCGGTTTCAAGGTCAAGGCTGTGCTCCGTGATAAACTGGTCGATGAGGTCAAAGTCCTCGCTAGCGACTTCGTCCATCTCTATCACCCGGCCATCTTCGATGGTCAGGCTGGGCTGCGGGTCGTTCGGACTTCCCGTTGCGATCAGACCGGCTTCGGGCCAGGGCTCGATGAACGTCTCACGATTGATCGGTCGTTGTTCTCGTCTCTGTGCACGTTGTGTCTTCTTCATCCAGCTTGCTCCTTGAGTTCGAACGCACCGGTGAGGCGGATATCCTGTGACGAGCTACCGATCCGTATCTCGTACTGACCGGGCTCCACGATCCACTCGCCCCGATACGGATCGTAGAACGCCATGGCGTCTTCCTCGAGTTGGAATGACACTCTCGTCTCCGCACCGGGTTCAAGGAAGACTTTCTGGAACCTCTTGAGTTCTTGAGGCGGGCGAACGAGCGAAGACTCCGGGTCACGTACGTATAACTGCACGACTTCCCGACCTGCAACCGGTCCAGTATTTTTGAGCGTCAGGGAGACTGCGATTGATTCGCCTGGGGACACCGCTGCCGGCATCTGTAACTCGTCATATTCGAAAGTTGTGTACGAGAGACCGTGTCCGAACGGGAAGAGGGGCGCGATATGCTTCTCGTCATAGTATCGATAGCCGACGAAGAGCCCCTCTCCATATCGTACCTCTTTCGTCCCGGGATAGTTCAAGATGGTAGGATTGTCCCGGTAGTGCTTTGGGAAGGTCACGGGCAGTTTTCCCGAAGGATTTACGGCCCCGGTCAGCATACGAGCCAACGCGCGTCCCCCTTCCTGTCCGGGATAATAGGCCAGGACCACGCCCGGAACTTTCTCGATCCACGGCATCTCCACCGGCGATCCGCAGTTTAGGACGACGACCGTGTTGGGGTTACTGTCCGCGACTGCCTGGATTAGCGCGTCCTGATCACCGGGCAGTTTCATGTGCGGGCGGTCATGGCCTTCGCTTTCGTATCCTTTGGGCATTCCCGCAAAGATCACAGCGACGTCCGCCTGGGATGCCAGTTCAACGGCGCGATCCAAGCGCTTATCGTCTTCGGGCTTAGGCTTGTACGCTGACAGCACTCGGAGTTCGGTCGATTTCGCGCTTTTGGGCTTGTAAAACTCCACATTGAGGGTGTAAGTCTTTCCGGGTTTCAGTATGGCATAGGCCCGGGCGGAGGTAACGTCCGGTTCCGGCGTCTCGCTCATCTCAGATTCGATCAGGCATTCCCCGTTGAGGAGGAGCTTGCAGGCGCCGGCGTGTCTTACCTCAAAACTATAGCGTCCCTGCCGGGAGACTGTGAAATGCCCGATCCATCTCGCTGAGAATTGCTCAGGGTTAACTCCGGCGGGTGGGTTGATGCGCCAATCATCGAGATATGCGTCGAGTCGCTCTGCGACCGGCTCCCCGGTCAGGTCGTCCGTGGTATAGTACGTCCCCCAGAATCCGGGCTGATCCTTGCCCTGGGGAGGGAGATTGGGTTTCAAAGCCGGTGGTTCGACGCTGTTTTCACAGCCCTCTGCGTAGGTGAGGGTTACCTCATCCTCGTACACTTCTTTCAGTCCCTCTAGGGGGCTGATGCGGGAAGGCGGCTCAAGATATGAGCTTCCTCCACCCCCGATCCGAGCCTCCGATGCATTCGGTCCGATGACGGCAATGGATTTCACATCCTCAAGGGGGAGGATCGCGCGCTCGTTTTTCAGCAGCGTGATCGATGCCTCTGCCAGCTCTCGGGCGAGCGTTTGATGGGCCGGCGTGTTGATCGCGCCGTTGAATTCCGAGCGTCCCGAATCCATACGGCCGGACTTCACGATCATCCTCAAGATGCGCCCTGCGGCCTCATCGATGGTGGACTCTTCGATCTGCCATGTGAGCACCGCTTCGACGAGTAGCTGGCCGTAATATTTCGCCGGTCCAGGCATCTCAATATCGAGCCCTCCGGCGACGGACTCGGTCGTCGTATGATTGGCGCCCCAATCGGAGACGATCACACCGTCATATTGCCATTCACCCTTGAGGATCTCCTGTTGGAGATGCGTGTTCTGGCTGGCATAGGCACCGTTGATGCGATTGTACGCACACATCACAGTCCAAGGCACAGCTTCCTTGACGATCATCTCGAATTGACGGAGGTAGATTTCGCGTAAGGTCCGTTCGTCGACGATGGAATTACCCCGCATTCGTTCGATCTCTTGATTGTTGCACGCATAGTGCTTGAGTGAGGCCCCGACGCCTTTGCTCTGCAGCCCGTTGATCCAGCCGATCCCAATTTTCCCCGCGAGGTAGGGGTCCTCTGCATAGCTCTCGAAGTTTCGACCGGCCAGGGGCGTTCGGACGATGTTGACGCACGGCCCTAAAAGGATATCACACTCTAATGCCAGGGTTTCCTCTGCCAATGCGGCACCGACCCGCTCGACCAATGCCGGATCCCAGCTCGCCGCCATCGAGATGCCTGTGGGGAATGACGTCGCCGATCCATGTTTACGCTCCGGTCCTGTGCGGTTCGCGCGCACGCCGTGGGGGCCGTCGGTCATTGTAAGGGATGGGATGCCCAGGCGGTCGATGGGCATAGTCTGCCAGGCATTTTTCCCTGAGAGCAGCGCGACTTTCTCTGCTAAGGTCATCTGTTGTAGGAGGTTTTCAACTCGTTGTTCAGTGGACTGATTGTCGGTTGACATCGACTGACTCCTTATTCTCTAGGTGGGTTCTCGGTTAAATTCGGGATGGTTCCCTATGTGCTCTACCAGCAAGAGGGTTACGGTTGTTTTCCCTCGCACACTGTCACATCGTTCGGTTCTGTAAGTATACTCGAAATAGGTGATTGCCAACAATCCCAGGGATAAACATGACGTTTGGCCTGTCGGATCAGGGAAACTTCACGCATTCGGCTTGTCTCTAAACCATGGTATAGTGAATTCATTGGGAAGTCGTCATCACTTTAAAGGAGACGTATTAGAATGAGCAAGCCGAAAGTTACTGTATGGAACGAGTTCCGTCACGAAAAAGTTCATGATGCCGTTGCCGACGTGTATCCCGATGGCATTCACGAGGCCATTGCGGGATTCCTTCGGGAGCGCGGGTTTGACGTAAAGACCGCAACCCTGGATGAACCGGAGCACGGCCTCACGGAAGAGGTGCTGGCCGATACGGACGTCCTTACCTGGTGGGGCCATATGGCGCACGCCGAGGTTGAGGACGAGATCGTCGACCGCGTGCAGCAGCGGGTGCTTGAGGGGATGGGGTTGATAGTGTTGCACTCCGGGCACTTTTCCAAGATCTTCAAGCGACTGATGGGCACGACGTGCAACCTGAAATGGCGAGAGGTTGGGGAGAAGGAACGGATCAGCGTGGTCGAGCCCGGTCACCCAATCGCAAAAGGTCTGGATGAGTATTTCGAGGTGCCCCATGCGGAGATGTACGGCGAGCGTTTCGACATACCTGCTCCCGACACCCTGGTATTCGTGAGCTGGTTTGAGGGTGGGAACGTCTTCCGCAGTGGTTGCTGCTATCACCGTGGCGCCGGCAAGATCTTCTATTTCCGCCCCGGTCACGAGACCTATCCGATTTTTGAGCAGGAAGAGGTCCAGCAGGTTATCGTCAATGCGATTCAGTGGGCAGCCCCGGCCGGTGGACCTACGGTCACGTTTGGACATAGGCCCGAACCCTTGGAAGAGATCGGCTAGTTGAGACGAAGGAGATTATGATGCCAGCACCTGTTGCACTTCAGCTCTATTCTGTTCGAGAGTACGCCCAGGAGGACTTCGAGGCTTCGGTACGCCGCGTAGCCGAAATCGGCTATGCTGGCGTAGAACCTGCCGGATTTCCTGGTACCACGCCGGAGAAGGCCGGTCAGCTTTTTGCAGACCTGGGGCTTGAGGTACCCAGTGCTCACGTTGCGCTACCGTTGGGAGATCAGCAGGATGAGGTCATCTCCACGATGGACGCGATTGGCTGTTCGACCATCGTCTCCGGAAAGGGACCCGACGACTTTGCGACGCCCTCCCGTATCAAGGCGACGTGCGACCTCTTCAACGAGGCTAACCAAGTCGCCCGCAGCCACGGGATGACCTTTGGCTTGCACAATCACTGGTGGGAGTACACGAAGGTTGAAGGCCGCTACGTCTATGAGGCGATGTTGGAGTACCTGGACCCAACCATCCACTTTGAGATCGATACGTATTGGGTGCAGACGGCGGGTGTCGACCCGGCGAAAATCGTGGAGCAGTTAGGCGAACGGGCTCCCTTGTTGCACATCAAAGATGGTCCTTGTGTCAAGGATGAACCCATGACTGCCGTTGGCGATGGGGTGGTGGACGTTCCTGCCGTCGTTGCCGCGGGTAAGCCTGTGACGGAATGGTTGATCGTCGAACTCGATCGCTGCGCCACCGACATGATGGAAGCCGTCGCTCGCAGTTACTCGTATCTTGTGGGCGAGGGATTGGCCCAAGGCCGAGGCTGAGTCCTCAATTTGCTTGTGAAAGCCAAGAAACGCGCGCTTAGGCGCGCGTTTCTTGATTCCCGGACAGTTTGCGTCGTCGCGTTCTTTTTTACCTCAGTAAGTCACGTCGACGTGGCGTCTTGTCTCGGCGGATTCGTTGATGGCCGCACAGATACAGTCGGTGCGATACCCATCCTCGAACGTGGCACCGTAGGGCCCGACATCTTTATCGTTGACGATGCAGTCCAGGAAGTGATCGAGTTCGTGGATGAACGAGTGCTCCCACCCGATCATATGTCCTTGGGGCCACCAGTTGGACCACCATGGATGGTAGGGTTCGCTGACCAGCACGTTCTTGAATCCTCGGGTTTCCTTCCGTCCTTCACCGACCCAGTAGATGTCCAATTCGTTGAGACGCTCCAGATCGAAGACTATGCTGCCCTTCTCGCCATTGACCTCAATCACCTCATGGTTCTTACGGCCCGCCGCAAAGCGCGTCGCCTCAAGGGTGCCCAGGGCGCCGTTCTCAAAGGAGACCGTGGCGACAAAGGCGTCATCAATGTCGACGCTGGCCATCGTGCCATCCTCTCTGGGTCGCTCATCGACAAAGATACGCTCCATTGCGGAGACCGTCTCAACCTCTCCGACCAGGAAGCGACCGAGGTCGATGATATGAGCGCCGAGGTCGCCCAGAGCCCCATTGCCCGCGACCTCCTTATCCAGGCGCCAGTTCATAGGCACATTATAATGGGGCATCACCCATTCCTGTAGATAGACGGCCCGGTAGTGATAGATGCGTCCTAACGCCCCCTCTTCGATCAGTTCCCGCGCCTGGCGTATCGCCGGCAGAAACCGGTAGTTAAAGGCCACCATATGCTTGACCCCAGCTGCTTCGACTGCGTCAAGCATCGTCTTGGATTCCTCCAAGGTGCTGCCCAGGGGCTTTTCGCAGAAGACGTGCTTGCCCGCCTTGGCGGCCTCGATAGAGGGCTCGGCGTGGATATTGTTGGGCCCGCCGTTGTCAAAAACCTGGATATTGTTGTCCTGTATCATCTTTCGCCAATCGGTATAGTACTTCGCATACCCATAGCGACGGGCTGCTTCTTCCACAGCGTCCTCTGTGCGCCCACAGATGCCCTCTAGTCTAGGAATGGCGACCGGGGGATACATCATATAGGGGATCTTCTTGTACGCGTTCGTGTGGGCTTTGCCCATGAACCCATAGCCCAGCATCCCAATGCCGACCTCAGGGGCGTCGCGCTCGGCCCGGGCTCCAGCCATACTCGTGAACCCTGAATCTTCACTCATCATTGCCTCCGTTCATCTCGCGTTGTGGATTTACCTAGTGATTGATTGCTTCAGATCCGTGATGACGTTTGTGGGGGATGATCGCTAGTCCTCGCTGCTGAATGCGGCGTCGAAGGCTACGGCAGAGGGCGTGAAGTCCTGCTTGCGAATCATCGCCAAGGCTTCGGGTGCCCCGTATTCTCTATCCATGCCGCTGTCCTCCCACTCAACGGAGAGTGGACCCTCGTAGCCGGCACGATTGAGCGCGCGAATGATGGGATCCCACTTCACGTCCCCGCGTCCCGGTGATACGAAGTCCCATCCACGGCGCGGATCTCCGAAATCCAGATGCGAGGAGAGGATGCTGCTGCGTCCCGTGAGCTGAACACGTGAGTCTTTGACGTGAACATGGAAGATGCGGTCGGCGAACTCGTCGACGAAGGCCACCGGATCGACAAACTGATGGATGAGATGGCTTGGATCGAAGTTGAAGCCGAAGTTGGGATGGTGATCCAGGTGCTCCAGGGTTCGGTGGGCGGTGATAATATCGTAGGCGATTTCCGTCGGATGGACCTCCAACGCAAACTTGACCTCCTGCTCCTGGTAAACGTCGAGGATGGGCAGCCAGCGCTCCGCAAAGTCGCGATATCCGGCCTCGATGTGCTCCGGGCTGGTGGGGGGGAAGAAGTAGAGCTTAGCCCAAACCGGACTTCCCGTGAAGCCATTGACGATATCGACGCCGAATTTCTTAGCGGCGATCCCCGTATTCTTCATCTCTTCGGCGGCACGTTGGCGGACGCCTTCGGGATCGCCGTCTCCCCAGATTCGCTCGGGAAGCACGCCTTTGTGGCGTTCATCGATGGGGTCACTCACACATTGACCCACCAGGTGGTTGCTCACCGCAAAGCATTGGAGATCATACTTTTTGAGGATGTCCCATCGCTCGCGGATATACGCGTCGTCGGATAGGGCTTTCTCGACGTCAAAGTGATCGCCCCAACAAGCTAGTTCCAGGCCGTCATATCCCCACTCACTTACCTTTTCGGCCAGCGCTTCGAGAGAGAGATCGGCCCATTGACCTGTGAAAAGCGTAATCGGACGTGCCATATGTTTGGCTCCTTTCATATCATAGATGAGATACTCACCCTCAAGTGTAGTGCTAAATCTTTTTTTATGCAAGATACTGGGATAGGGAGCATGACAGCGTCGCGATCGAGTCCAGGATTGACCCCAACCTCGGACGTGATACAGTGAATCCTATTAGCTTGCGCTGGATGTGTGAACAACTGGATCTAGGTCGCTCCCGGAGAGGACGCGCCCGTAAGGAGGAGGTAAAACGCGATGGGAAAAGAAGCCCTGAAGGCTGTGATGGTGGGGTGTGGTGGGATCAGTGCCGCGTGGTTAGATGCGCTGCAAGCGATGCATGATGTTGAATTGGTCGGACTCGTCGATCTTGACGAGGATGCGGCCCGACAACGCGCCGAAGACTATGACCTCACGAAAGCTGTCATTGATCAAGATTTGCTTTCGGTCCTGGACGATACCGGTCCGGACATTGTTTTTAACTGTACCGTGCCAGGCGCCCATCACGAGGTCACGCTTGCTGCACTGCGCGCGGGGGCTCACGTTCTTGGCGAGAAGCCGTTAGCCAGCTCCTTGGCGGAGGCCCGTGAGATGGTTGGGGTCGCCGCGAAGGCGGATCGGATCTTCGCCGTCATCCAAAACCGACGTTATCTACCGGCGGTTCGACGCCTGCGACGATTTATCGCGTCGGGCCGGATTGGACAGATTACCACGGTGGACAGCGATTTCTACATCGGTGCGCACTTTGGTGGGTTTCGAGATCATATGGCACACGTGCTGCTGGTCGATATGGCCATTCATACCTTTGACGCTGCCCGCTATATCTCGGATGCCGATGCAACCTCCGTTTATTGTCATGAGTGGAACCCCAAAGGATCCTGGTACGATCACGATGCATCGGCCATCGCTATTTTTGAGATGACCGAGGGTGTCGTCTACTCCTACCGTGGAAGTTGGTGCTCCGAAGGATGCCAAACCTCCTGGGAAAGTTCGTGGCGTGTCGTGGGCATGAAGGGTTCCGTGCTCTGGGATGGATACGACGGATTCGAGATCCAGATTGTGGAAGAGACCGGCGCCTTTTTCTCTGAGCTCAAGGACGTGACGATGCCGCCGCTGTCAGATGAGGATCGGGTGGGGGGGCACGCCGGCGTTATCCGGGAATTCGTCGATTGTGTACAGCGTGGACGGATGCCGGAGACGATCGGATCGGACAATATCAAGAGCCTCGCGATGGTTTTCGGCGCTGTTGAAAGTGCGGAGTCTGGAAAAAACGTGTTGATCGACGTCTGAATCATCAGGTATACTTCTAGATCGGAGCTACGCCTCGAGGGATAGCCCCTCGAGGCGTTTGACTTTGTGTCCAGATAAGGCTATGGTACTGTATGTTCGCTTTATTATTCTGATTTTCATTATCTTTATGTGTGTTTCAGGAGGGATTTATGTCTAAGATTAAGATTGTTACGGATTCTGATGCCAGTATGCCGGAAGCGTTGGCGTCGCAGTATGGTATCCACGTTGTGCCGATCAATATTCACTTTGGCGATGAAACGCTGCGGACTGATCTTGATATTGATGACGCCGAGTTGTTCAGGCGCATTGATGAGGACGGTATATTGCCGACCACTTCTGCTCCAGCTCCAGGGCAGTTTGCGGACGCTTACGAACGCGCTTTCATTGAGGGCGCCGATGAGGTTGTGTGTATCTGTGTGAGCGGCGAAGTGAGTGCCACGTATAACTCGGCGCTCCAGGCGCGGTCTTTGTTGCCAGATCAGTCGATCACGGTGATGGACTCGCGGAATATCTCGATGGGTCTGGGATTTATGGCCATTGAAGCGGCGAAGGCTGCTCAGGCAGGGGCGGACGTTGAGGACATTCTTGCGGCCGCGGCGGACATCCGTGAGCGGACCTCGCTCTACGCTGCGCTCGCCACGCTTAAATACCTGGCGCTGAGCGGTCGGGTGGGGCATCTGGTTGCCGGGATGGCTGACGTGTTGAGAATTAAACCGGTCCTCACGATGGTGGAGGGAAAGCTCGACATGCTAGAGAAGGTCCGAACACGGAAGAAGGCACTGGGCCGCGTGATCGAGTTGACCCAAGTAAGCCTTGGGGGACACGATGTCGATCAAATGGCGATTTTGCACGTCGATGCCGAGGAGGATGCGCGAGCATTTGAGTCATTTCTGAGGGAGTCTCTACCCTGTCCTGAGACTATTATTCTGGCGAATTTCACCCCCGGGCTTTCTCTCCATACGGGCAAAGGGCTTCTAGGCGTTGTCGCGGTGGTCGCTGCGTGATAAGCGTGTCTTTCGTATACTGATTTTCTGACGGGGCTGGTCGGTTGCAACATTTGATTAGACTATTCGTATAAGATATTGAGAGATCGAGCAGCGGTTTGCGTGTACCGGGCGATTGTTGTGTGTCGGTCGAATAAGAGCACCAAGCATAGGAGGATATATGCACAGTCACGAGGTTGATTATAAGATCTATGGTGACGATATGCAGTTCGTCGAGATCGAGTTGGATCCAGGTGAGACCGTCATCGCGGAAGCCGGTGCGATGATGTATATGGAATCTGGGATTACCTACGAGTCCAGGATGGGGGATGGTTCCAAGGTTAATGCGGGTGTCTTGGACAAGCTGGTTGGGATTGGGCAACGCGTCTTGACCGGTGAATCCTTGTTCATAACCCACTTCACCAATGGCGCGGGATCCGGCAAGCAGCACGTCTCATTTGCAGCTCCCTATCCGGGTAAGGTTGTGCCTATCGATCTTGACGATACCAGCGGTGAGCTGATCTGTCAGAAGAACGCCTTTTTGTGTGCGGCTATGGGTACCGAGATCAGCATTGCGTTTAATAAGCGGTTAGGCGCCGGGCTATTCGGCGGTGAGGGCTTTATCTTGCAGAGGCTGAGTGGTGATGGGAACGTTTTCACCCACGCCGGGGGGACGGTCTACGAGCGCCAGCTCAATAACGAGCGGATTCGCGTGGACACCGGTTGTCTCGTGGCTTTCGAAACTCAGCTTGATTACAATATCGAGCGAGCCGGCAATTTAAAGTCCATGCTGTTTGGCGGCGAGGGGCTTTTCCTCGCGACGATGCAGGGCACCGGACGGGTTTGGTTACAGTCTCTGCCCTTCTCTCGGTTGGCTGATCGTATTCTTCGTTTTGCTCCCTCCCAAGGTGGACAACAGCGAGATGAGGGGTCCGCCATTCGTGGCTTGACCAAGTTAATGGGGCAGTAGGCTGGGCTCATCCTGGTCTCTCTCCGAAGGCAAACGCCCCCCAGTCGATTGAGGGGCGTTTGCCTTGAATGCACTTGTCGTGCGAGGTATAATAGATATATAAAGTTGATAAAAAACATAAAAATAATCGTGACGTGAAAGTTGAGGATCCTTATGAAACCTATATGCCGTATCCTCGCTGCTGTTGTTTTGTCGGTCGTGCTTCTAACCGGGTGCGGCATTGGGCTCTCAATCGGGACAACAACGGAGGTCGGTACTACCTCCCAGGATGAAGCGCTGCCGGCCAATCTATCACCGGCGGTGGTCGCAGATCTTCACAGTGAGGGCGGAGTTGTCATTGTCGATGTCAGGCAGGACTGGGAATATGAGGAGGTGCGGGTTTTGGGTTCACTTCTCATCCCGTTGGACGAGTTACCCGAACGAACAGATGAGGTTCCCACTGATCAGAGGGTGGTCCTGCTCTGTCGTAGCGGCAACCGGAGCAGCCAAGCCCTGCGCCTTCTGAACGATGAGGGATTCGATAACGTGCACAACCTTGTGGGGGGCATTATGGCCTGGGAACAGCAAGGGCATCCGGTCGAGCGATAAGCGCCAGGAAAGCCACGCGGGCTTACGGAAATGACGGAGACAGGAATCTTCCGGAACGCATCCCAGTGATTGCTGTCCAGTGATTGCTGTATAATAGGAGTATAGTCGGTTTCACTCTGAGGGATATCACGATGGGTTGGGTGATTTTTGAGCTTGCTGAGGTCAACTCTCGTTCCCTGTCCCGACCTAATGCCTGCCCGCACTGTGGGAGTCGACTTCTACAAGGGTGGGGATGGGAAGACAAGCTGATTGAGGACGTTCAGTTTGAACGTGTGACTGTGCATCGGTACCGCTGCGAGGCATGCGGACGGACGTTCAGACACTATCCCTCTGGTGTGGATCGGGCCGACCAATCCCTTCGTGTCAGGCAGGCCGCCGCAGTATTCTGGGGATTGGGGGGGAGCCTGCATGCTTCGGTTGCTCTTATGAAGCTTATGGGGGTTCAGATGAGCACGAGCTCCGTCTGGCGGGCAAGCCACGCTGTTGATCGGACTTTGCGAAGGCGCTTATCCACGAAATTCCATCCCTGTGTCATCAATGACCTGGGTTGGATGGTGCGCGTGTTAGCGCCGTTGGGCCGAGTTGTCATCCTGAAGTTTGCCACCGCTCTCTCTTTCCTCGTAGGGGTGACAGATGCGCCTGAGCCCGAACTGCATATCCTAGCCGAGATGCTGGGGGTCCATGTTGACTTTGTGCGGCCTAGGTAATTGCTTGCTGTTTAGTCCTTGACGTCATTCTGAAAGATCTCCGGTTTCAGCAGCCCTACAAAAGGGAGGTTGCGATAGCGCTCCCGGAAGTCCAATCCGCATCCGACCACCAATCGATCGGGTAGATCAAATCCTTTATAGGTGATGGGGAGATCAATTAACCGATGCGAGCGTTTGTTCAGAAGCACACAGACCTCGAGACTGGCAGGGTCTCGGGTTCGTAGGTTGCGGAGCAGATAGTTGAGCGTCAATCCGGTATCGACGATGTCCTCGATAAAGAGCACGTGACGACCGACGATCGAGACCCCAAGATCTTTCTCGACTCGAACCATTCCCCGGTCTCTGGCCTCCGCCGAGTAACTTGCGATTGCCATAAAGTCGACTTCGACCGGGATGGTGATTGCACGTAAGAGGTCTGCCATAAAGGGTACGATGCCTTTGAGGACCCCCACCAAGAGAGGGTTGCGACCGCGATAGTCGTTCGATATCGCTTCTCCTAGTTCCATAACCCGCGTTTTAATCTCGGCATCGGTGATGAGAATCTGGCTGATATCCTTCCTCAACTCACCATAGGCCTGGGGGGGACGCCATACCGGCTTTTTTGTCATTGCGCACCTCGATCGAGTATATTTTCCGCCTGTTCGTCGATCCCATATTTGATCATCAGGTCTCGGATGTTCCGGCGTTTGAAGAGTTTGATGTTGATCTCTGGATAGAGTTCGCGCAACCGGCGGACTTTGTGATTCTTGATCCGAATCAGTTTGGGCCGCAACGTGGTCAGCTCAATATAAAGATCCTGTTGGGGAAGATAGAAGTCCGGCGAGAATGCTTCAAGGATAGCGCCCTCCTCATCTCTCTCAAGAACAAAAGTCCGGGGTTCATAGTCCCATGCGAGGCCGTAGTAATCCAGAATTCGGGCAAATTCTTCTTCAGATGGATGCGCGAAGTTGACGGGTGATTTCTCAGGATCGGTCAAGATGTTCATCCTTTTCTAAGTTTTTGGATTCAAGACGAAAGCTTGTTGTGGCCTCCTCAATCAAGGTGACCGCTGTATCGATGTCCATACGAAGGGTATTGACGATGAGATCGTAAAGCTCGGGGTTGCGCCATTCTACGTCATAGTGGCGCCGTAGATAACAGCGGCGGGTACGGTCACTTTGTTCGATCTGCGCGCGGGCGGCTTTCTGTGAGATATTTCTTTTGGAAGCTACCCGCTTGACTCTCACATCGAGTGGGGCGAGGATTTTGATGTGGAAGACCTCGGGGTGATCCTGGAGGATAACCTGACCTGCGCGGCCGAGAATCACGACGTTTCCCTCAGATGCTAGCGCTTCGATAATGGATCGTACGGCTTGATGATAGGCTTTGAAGGCCTGCTCTGATGGGTGGAGCCCTAATAGGTCCAGGTCATCGATTTCTGAGAGGGCGATTTCCGGTGAGCCGATACTTGCCGCTGCCTCATTGATAACTTCGCGCCACATCAGTCGGTATCCCAAACGCTCTGCGACCCCGTGAGCGATTGATGTACCCAGGCTACCCAGTTCGCGTGAGATGGTAAGAGCCCACATCGCTTGCCTCCGATTTCTCCCCCCTTATTAGCTATGTATTTATTATAGCATGACTCTAATTCTACGCTGTCCAGTGCAAAGTTTTCTGGATTGTAAGCTGCGAGGGTTGGCCTATAATCGTAAGCGAGAAAACGGTGACGACAATGGCTCGCAGGGAACAGAGGGATAGGAGGGTGGGTATGGAGACGAACCGTTCGGATACGAAGGATTCAAAAACGAATGGAGAGACTCGTGAAACGACCGAGGCGTGGAAGGAAGTTGAGACGCGCTTTGCGGCGTTGAGTGAGAGTCTGGTCTCGGCTGTTCGGACTGCTTGGAGCGATGAAGAGAGCCAACGCGCAGTAAAGGAAATGGAATCGGGGCTGCACACGATCGCAGGCAAAGTAGCGAGTGCTGTCGACGAGGCCGCTGGATCACCGGAGGGACAGAGGCTGCGCACGGAAGCCGAAAAGACCGCTCAGGCGGTTCATGATGCGGGTGAACAGATGGTCAAAGAGGCACGACCTCACGTCGCCGATGCTTTGGGTGCGATCAGTGAGAGCTTTCGCTCTGTCGCGGATGAATTGAATCGGTACTCGGCTAAGCGCGCCACTGAGGCCGATGATGCCGATCGACCTCAAACCTGACGACATGTCTTCGGCTTTTCATAGCCATTGGAAAGCGGGCGGCTCAACTCGTTGAGATGAGGCCGCCCGTTTGGCGTTCAGGGATTTGGTCCGGCACTGTCCCGCCCCGACCTATTACGTGCGTACCAAGCCCCGCATCTTCTTCTGCAGTTCTACGATTTGAGACCTGGTCCTCCGAATCCGATTGAAAAGAGGGGCTTTTGCCTCGATTCCCTCTTTCAGCATCGCGACCGCAGCTTCGTGGCGATTGTTGGCCACCTCTGCGTCGACAAGAAGGTCCAAGTGTTCGCGGGTTTCATCATCAACGTGGATAATCATGAGTTTGGTCATATCCTGAGCGGTCGTCGCCACGGCGCGCCCTAAGCAGTCGAAGAACCGGGTCGTTTCGTTGACCACGTCCTCCATAGCTCTTTCCAGGTCAGCCTTGGGATGGTCGTTCCTTTCCAATTCGTCACGGTGCGTCTTATCCATCGTTCTCCCTTCTGGTTTGCCTTTCAATACCCTGCGTTTTGAATCCGAGAGTAAATCGTCAGAACCGTCAGATAAGAATCCTCAGGACTCGTCTTCTTCCTCTGACATTTCCTCTTCGGGTCCGGGTTTGGGTTGTTGTAGATTAACCTCTTGACGGAGTTGCTCCCGTAACTCTGCGATCTGTTCCGTGATCGCGCCGATTTTGTCAAAAAGCGCTTGATTGGCCGTAATGCCTTCACTGATCAGGAAAGCTGCGCTCTCCGACCGGCTGCTGGTGATTTCAGCTTCGACCAACATATCAAGGTGTTTCAGGGATTCATCATTGACCCTGACCATCACGACGTTGGCACGACCCTGGAGTGCCTCACTCAATGCCTGTCCAAAGGACTCGACCTGTTTGATTGCGTCCTTGAGGTGCGCGCTGGCTCGCTTTTTAGTCTCCTCAGGTTTTTCCGTTGGTTCTTGCTCGACGTTCTCCGGTTCTTCCTCAGGCGTCCTTACCTCAATGACTTCCTGTTCTTCTTCCGGCTTTTCCACGACGTTTTCCTCACTCATTGGTTCCTCCCTACCGTTGGTTGTGTATTCCTGTATTTTGTAATTCCCTTACACGTAATATTATAACGCCCTTTGATGGCTTTGTCAACCCGGTGAGTTCGAGTGAGTTGGTTTTGTCCTCAGCTGTGGTGGGATGTGAATTGGGGGTTTCGGTTGAGGGGCGCGTCTCGTTGACACGTCGTGAAGCCTTCTTATAATGGGGGCAGTCCGATTTTTTGATTGACGATTCGTTACCGATTCATACTGAGAGGAGCTACTATGGCTAAGGCTGCGTTTTATGAACGTGACAAGAAGATCCGTGTGGGGGAGGCTGAAGCAATCCCGCCAGGGCCCAATGAGGTTCAGATCAAGATTGCCTACACGGGGATCTGCGGCACCGATCTTCACATTTATCACGGGGATATGGACTGGCGCGTCGCTGAGTCTCAGGTGATGGGCCATGAGATCTCAGGTACAGTGGCGGCATTGGGCGATGACGTGACGGGTTTGGAGATTGGACAGCCGGCGACGGTCATGCCCTTGGATCCGTGTGGGGAGTGCCCGGCGTGCCAAGCGGGTCACAGTCATATCTGCCACAATCTCAATTTCCTGGGCATTGATACGCAGGGCGGGTTCCAGACTTATTGGACAGTGCCTGCTCACACCGTTTTTCCTCTGCCCGAGGATCTCCCTCTCAAGCGTGCCGCCCTGGTTGAGCCGTTGGCGGTGGCATGTCACGATGTGAGACTGGGCGGGGTCAAGCCGGGAGACACGGTCGTTGTCCTGGGGGGCGGGCCGATCGGCACACTCGTTGCCCTGGTTGCTCAAGACTCAGGAGCGGATGTGATTATCTCTGAGATCAATCCGGCTCGTATTATGATCGGTCGTGAATTGGGTTTTGAGGTCGTCAACCCGAATGAGGTCGATTTGGTTGCCCTGGTGGAGGAGAAAACCCAGGGTGCACGGGCGGACGTCGTCTTTGAGGTCACCGCGAGTCCCGCCGGTGCTGAGATCATGACCGAACTGGTTAGAACACGGGGACAGATTGTAATCGTCGGTATCTTCAGCGATCCCGAAAAGGTGAACCTTTTCCGGGTGCTGTGGCGAGAACTGAGGGTCCGGGGCGCTCGCGTCTACGAATCTCAGGACTTTGACAAGGCGATCAACCTGGCAGATCGTGGTGATCTCCCACTCGACGCGCTTATCTCTGAAGTCTATCCGCTTGAACGCTTAGGTGAGGGGCTGGAGGAGCTGGCACAGGGTGGGGACGTGATGAAGATCCTCATTCAGTGTTCATAATCTCTGACATTTAGAGTCACAGCTTCGATCATTTGGCAGACGTTGGCTGTTAACCATAGTTGTAGGAAGGGGTTCCAATGGGTGTGCTCGATCAGTTTCGATTGGATGGCAAGACTGCGTTAGTTACAGGATGCCGGCGGGGTATCGGCAAGGCGATGGCCCTGGGTCTGGCGGAAGCCGGCGCCGATATTATCGGCGTCAGCGTCCATCTGGATACATCAGGGAGTGACGTTGAGAACGAAGTCAAAGCACTGGGTCGGGATTTCAAGGGGTATCAGTGTGATTTCGCCGACCGCGATGCGCTCTACGCGTTTATTGGTTCGGTGAAAGAGGAATGTGCGCCTGTGGACATCCTGATCAACAATGCCGGTACGATCCTGCGGAAGCCGGCGGCCGAGCATCCGGATGAATACTGGGATACGATTCTTGAGGTTAACCTTACGGCGCAGTTTATCCTGACGCGGGAGTTCGGTAAGGAGATGCTTCTTCGTGGTGGGGGAAAGGTGATCTTTACCGCGTCCCTTTTGACCTTTCAAGGGGGGATCACCGTTCCGGGTTATGCGGCCAGTAAGGGAGGCGTGGGACAGATCACGAAGGCATTCGCCAATGAGTGGGCCTCCCAAGGGGTCAACGTGAATGCCATCGCTCCCGGCTATATTGCGACGGACAACACCCAGGCGTTACAGGATAATCCAGTGCGCAGCCGCCAGATTCTTGAGCGTATTCCGGCCGACCGGTGGGGACAACCGGAGGATTTCAAAGGTGCGGTTGTTTACCTGGCTTCGGACGCGGCAGCCTACGTCAATGGGGAGATCCTCGTCGTTGATGGCGGGTGGATGAGCCGCTAGTTCATAGGTTGGGATGGCAATGCGCGCTATGCTTGCCATCCCAACTTGCTGCTCCTGTAGGTTCCATCATTCCTCGATATGGCACAGGGATTCGGAATCCCCTCTTCATTCGTTTTCGGGCGTCACTGTCTGAGTCGACGGCGCATTGATCATCATCGATAGGTTAGCGATCTGTACCCGCGCCATGCCTTGGAGCTGGGGGTTGTCCTGCTCCGAAGCGAGTTCACTCGCTTTCTCTAAACTTTCCTCGGCCTCCGCCAGTCGATTGAGGGCCGTCAAGGCAGTACCTTTGAAATAATAGCCATAGGCCGAATCGGGATTTGCCTCCAGCACGCTCTGGGCATCGGCCAAGGCGGGTTCTGATTTTCCGGTGCGAAGATAGATTTGCGCTCTCATCAGGTAGAACGTTTCCACGTCCTCCATCAGTTTCCGCGCCTCCGCAAAGGCGCCTTCCGCCTGCTCGGGGGTGTCGCTCTCTTCAAGTATGACCCCCTTGAGGATCAGAAGATCGGCAGTCTTCTGTCCGTAGTTCAATGCTTCGTTGACTTTGGTAAGGGCCGTGCCCACATCGCCGTCAAGAAGCGCGCGTTCGGCTTCCTGCTCCAATTCGTATCGGGCACGGGTCTCAGGATCGGGTGCGAGGAAGAGGTTGTAGAGCAAGCCTAGAATGGCCAGGACAACGACGGCAATCCCTAGGGTCCGTAACACGCGTCGTCTTTTCTGATGCTGTTGATCCTTGAGGTATTTATCCAGAAACCACCACCAGTGTTCAGGATCGGGACTGTGATCTTTTCGTAGCGCGTGAAGTTCTTCGGTACCCCCAAGCGTTTTCACAAGCAATCCGGCTTTTCGTTTTGTCTGTTCTGTGATGGTCTCAATCCGTGTTTTCTCGGGTGCTAGATCCATACCGCTCTTCTCGAGCTGAGTCACGAGATTATTAACTTGATCGAAACGGGTCAGAATCTCCAGAGCGTCCGTTGCGTCGCTGCTTGACCCTAGTTTACCTAACATAGCTTCTAGGCGCTTCAGTTGCGCTCGTAAACGCTCTGCTGGGGTGTTAGCCTCTTTGACCTTTGATGCGACTGGAATTCTCATCTCATTCATATAGGTTCTCGTCTCTATCGCGTGTCAACTAACCAAGTCCTGCTCGTTTCTCATTTATTATAAGCGCTCAGCACTTATTTGCCATGATATCGAAATGACACTACAATCCGAACGTATCTGTCCAGCCAAGTATACGAGTCCAGATTTCAAAAACACGGTATGAGGAGGCAAACACAATGCAGGCCATTGCAGTGCTTACGAGCGGGGGGGATGGCCCGGGACTGAACGCCGGCATACGTGCGGTAACCCGTCAGGCCATCAGTCGGGGGGTGGACGTTTATGGCGTACGTTGGGGTTACCGAGGGTTGATCAACGGTGAAATCAGCCAGTTAAGCAGTCGTGACGTGGGGGGAATTATGGGCCGCGGGGGCACCTTCCTCGGAACTGCTCGTTGTCCACAGTTCAAGGATATCAAAGTTCGGCGCACGGCTATTCGCCACTTGAATCAGCGCGGGATTGAGGGGCTCGTCGTTATTGGCGGCAACGGTTCGTTGACGGGTGCTATCGAGGTTCACGAGATGGGTTTTCCAACGTTTGGCCTGCCAGCATCGATTGATAATGATATCTCCGGCACCGACATGGCTGTTGGCGTGGACACAACCCTCAATACGATTCTTGATGCTATCGACCGAATCAAGGATACGGCTTCATCTCACCAACGTGCCTTTCTTATTCAGGTGATGGGGCGAGATTGTGGGTATTTGGCCATAGCCAGCGGGATTGCGGGTGGCGCGGAGATGATCTTGGTCCCCGAAAAAGAGGGGCCCCCGGTCGAAAAGATCGCAGAGACGGTCGTTGAGGCTTACATTCGCGGGAAACATCATTGTATCATGGTGATTGCCGAGGGTTGGAAACCCGGAACGCGAGCAGTCTCCGAATATCTTAACGAGCACTCGGACGATCTCGGTTTTGACGTTCGCGTTACGGTGCTAGGACACGTTCAACGCGGGGGGCGCCCTTCCTCCTTTGATCGACTTCTTGCGACACGGATGGGTTCTTTTGCGGCCAATCATCTTATTGATGGAGAAAGCGGCAATATGGTCGCACTTCGCGGCAATAAGATCGAGTCTTATCCGCTAGAAGACGCAGTCAGAGAATTGCGCCCTCTCGATCTGGGCCTGCTTGAGCTGGCGGATATTATGGATTGACCGAGACTCCATATTCGTTTCGTTTGTAGCCAGGCTGACGGATCGCAGGGTCGGACAGCCTGGGTTTTTTTGTTGGCGACCCTTGCTTGAGGGGTTATTTCTCTCGGTTAAGGAGGCTCATCACCAAATGACGAATTGTATTATGAGCGGCGCCCTGCCCACCGGCCTTTTCCAGGGATTCCAACGCTTCTCGGTGATAGCGTTCGGCCTGGGTTTCAGTGTACGCTCGGCTTCCTGCTGCTTCTAAGAGGGAGAGCGCATCGTCAACCTCCTCATCGCTCAAAGAAGGCTTACCCAGGAGCGTCGCCAACTCCCTGCCGTGCTCTTTGCCATGGATCATGGGGAGCGTCTTTTTGTGCTTGCGGATATCGGACCCCACCGGTTTCCCCGTCTTTTCAGGGTCTCCCCAAAGGCCTAGAAGGTCGTCCTGCATCTGGAATGCCTTGCCCAGCGCAACGCCAAAGGCGTGGAGGTGCTCGCAGCGTGCTTCAGAGGCACCGGCAATGATGCCTCCTAACTCACTTGCCAGGCCGACAAGGGCTGCCGTCTTTCCTTCAATCATCGAAAGATAATCTGACTCAGAGACCTCTTGTTGGGTTTCGAATGCAATATCCATACATTGTCCTTCGGTGATCTTGAGCGTCGCGCTTGTATACCTCTCTAGTGCCTGTAGGACACATGCCGCCGGCAGAGAACGGGTTTGCAGATCGATCATTGCCTGGTACGCCAGTGTGAAAAGCGCATCTCCGGCGTTGATAGCCTGAGGGATCCCCCAGATCGACCACAAGGTCGGCCTTCCTCTACGGCGCTTGTCTTGATCTTCGATATCGTCGTGGATCAAGGTGAAGTTGTGGAGCAGTTCTATAGAAGCTGCGGCCGGCAGCGCATCGTGCCAATCTTTGCCTTGAGCCTCTGTGGTGAGCAAGAGCAGGATTGGCCGCAGACGCTTACCGCCATCGGAGACAGAGGGTTCGAATTGCGCGTCGACCCATCCCAAATGGTAGTGAAGCATGTTGTAAACTAGGTTCGGGCTGATAGAGGAGGAAGAGACTACGCGTTGCATCTCCCGTTCTAGTGAGGGTAAATATCGCTGAATCACGTCCACAGCTTTCTTCTCCTGTCCGTTTATCGTTGAATGATGTCGACCTGTTTCAGGGCCGTCACGTTATCTGCTCCTGTGGCAAACATTGCCACCTCGATCTGCTTTCGAATGATTGTCAGTTGATCTGTCAAGGCTTGGGCTGATGTCGCTGCAGCGCGCAGAAAGACCTCGGCAAGGGTGGCAATATCGGCTCCGAGGGCCAGAGACTTGGCGACATCGATTCCCGTTCGCAGTCCACCACTGGCAATGAGCGGAAGGTCGGGAATCACCCGGTGTGTCTCCATAATTGCCGTCGCGGTTGGGATCCCCCAGTCTCTGAAACTCGCGGCAACCTCACGTTGTACGCGAGTCTGGCTGCGATACATCTCAACCTGGCTCCAGGATGTCCCGCCGGCACCGGCTACATCAATGGCTGCTACTCCTGCATCGCGCAAAGCCCGGCCGGTTGCCGCTGAGATGCCCCATCCGACTTCCTTAGCGATGACCGGCACGGGGAGATGCTGACAGAGGTTTGCGATCCGCTCGATCAGTCCGGAGAATCGGGTATTTCCCTCCGGTTGAAGTGCTTCCTGCAGCGGGTTCAAGTGGACGTAGAGGCCGTCGGCTTCTGCGATTTCAACGAGTTTACAGCACGCGTCCAAGTCATAACCATAATTGAGCTGAACGGCACCAATATTCGCAAAAATAGGGATCGTCGGTGCGTACTTCCGGACTTGAAATGTCCAAGCGAGGCTGGGATCCTCAAGCGCAATGCGCATCGAACCGAGTCCCATTCCAATGCCAAATGCCTCCGCGGCTTCGGCGAGGATTTGGTTGATGCGGCCTGTTTTTGTACTTCCGCCTGTCATTGACGCAATCAAGATCGGGAATGCCAGGTTATGTCCAAGGAAATGTGTTGAGGTATCGATATCCTCGAGATCGACTTCAGGAAGGGCGTGGTGGACCAACTGAATGCGCTCCAGCCCATTGGTCAAGCGGTCGAAAGAGACATCTTCCTCCAGACTTATGCGGAGATGTTCATCCTTTCTGCTCTCGGTGAGATGCGCGGACATAGGTTCCCCTCATTTTGGAAAACGTGACATCGGTGACGCGCAGAGCATCGAGTGTGTCCCATTGTGTGGCCTATCTATCTCGTCAGCCTTGTCTGTTACAAGACTATACTCTAGCTCAGCATATTATCAAATTGAATGCCAAGCCTTGGTGTGGATCCAGTGAATTTGTGGCTTTCCTGATGAAATCGGGGGCGGTCGAGCTTGACATTTGCTCTATCATCATTACAATCCTTTGTATGTGTTGAGCTTGATATGTGTGCGATTCCGCTGGCTTGGTTGACCTCTAAGGTTTACCGCTGAGAGGTTCCGGGTTGAGTCGGAGGCAGGTTCCATTACCGTTTTCATAGGAGGCAAATGATGAGCGAGCAGGTATTCGAGAAGGTCAAAGATATCATTGTGGATATTCTGGTCATCGATGGGGACGACGTTAAACCCGAAGCCAAATTCCGTGAGGATCTTGGGGCAGATTCGCTCGATCTTGTCGAGTTGATCATGGCTTTCGAGGATGAGTTTGGGGGGCGCATCTCGGACGAGGATGCCCGAGATATCACGACTGTCCAGGATGCCGTCACGTATATCTCTGAGCAGATGCAGGGCAGTTAATTAATTTGTTCGCTCGAACGGCTAATCGAGAATGAAGGCCACCCTTTTGTGGTGGCCTTCTCGGCATAAGGACCTCTCCTATCCTTGGTCAGTCAGATTCAAACCGAGGGTGCTTCAATATAGAGAAAGAATTCTGATTAATCCTTGACGTAGAGGGGTATAGTGTGCTATAATTGCAATGTTGTTGAGACACGGAGGAGCTCCGTGCAATGATAAACCTGAACCTTTCAAAACTAACTCACGCGGCACCGGGGCGACAAGCGACAGCCGCTTTAGATCTGGGTGAGTTAGAAGTTGGTGATCTTAGCTTATCTTATTTACGAGGTGAGCTCGAGTTCACGCGGGTGGTCGATGGCATTCTGGTTGTCGGCTCACTTGAGACCGAGATTAAGACGCTGTGCACACGTTGTTTATCCCCCTTGAAGTTACCTGTTACACTGACGCTTGAAGATACCATAGGACTTCCCACTGCCGAGATCACGGCTGAGCGTCCGGTGCGCGTCAATGAAGATGGTTGGGCTGACCTGACCCCTCTCATCCGGGAATATGCTTGGTTGGCTCTGCCCCTCAATCCACTCTGTTCTGCAGACTGTAAAGGTCTCTGTCCTGTCTGTGGAGGTAATCGCAACTTAGGAGAGTGTGTGTGTGAAGAGTCCGAAGAGATAGATCCTCGTTGGGAGGCATTGCGGGATCTTCTGTAGTAACCAAATCAAGAATTATCTCGTAACGGTGGTTGACAGGGTCGTGTAGTCGTTTACAACTCAAGGAGGCCTATGGACATCATTGGTGAGTTATTGGAGAAGGCAGAGTCTCAAGGTTCTCTCACTGTTGATGATGTTCTGCAAGCTTTAGCGGCAATGGATGGAGATGAGTCTCTCAAGGAGGTTTTAGCTCAACTTCGGGAAGCAGGGGTTGAAATCGAAGCTGGCAACGGGCAGGACTCGGAACTTGACACGTCCAACGATGACATTGAATGTTGGGATGATGATATGCATACCCTTGACGGCATTGGTGTCGATGACACGGTGGCGCTCTATCTCCGGGAAATGGCTCGTGTCCCTCTTCTCTCCAATGAAGAAGAGGTTATGCTGGCGAAGAAGATCGAACGGGGACAAGAAGCTAAGCGGATGCTCGAGCGCAATGGCCACACCTCGGAGGAGCAAACTTGCCTGGAACAGATCGTTGCAGAAGGAATCGCTGCTCGGGATCACTTGATAAGAGCTAACACCCGATTAGTGGTGAGTATTGCAAAAAAGTATATGGGACGCAATGTTCCGTTCCTCGATCTTATTCAAGAAGGCAATCTCGGTTTGATGAAGGCCGTTGAGAAGTTTGAGTATCAACGTGGTTATCGGTTCAGCACGTATGCGACATGGTGGATCCGTCAGACGATTACCCGCGCAATTGCCGATCAGGGTCGTACAATTCGTGTTCCGGTTCATATGAGCGACCGGATTCGCCGGCTTTATCGTCGCGCGCAAGAGATCGAACAGGAACGCGGTAAGCGGCCTACGCCGGAGGAGCTAGCCGAAGAGTTGGGTATTGAGCCCCGCAAAGTTCAGTGGATGATGCGTGTTTCTTGGAAGCCTCTGAGTCTGGAGCGTCCGGTTGGAGAGGATGATGATAGCGAGTTGAGTAACTTCATCGAGGACGATCAGACCCCGACGCCCCCTGATACCGCCTACCAGGGTATGCTTCGAGATCGTATTGAGGAGGCGCTTACAACCTTAAATCCAAGGGAAGTCCGGATTTTACGTATGCGTTTTGGGCTGCACAACGGTCGCAGCTACACACTCGAAGAAGTTGGGAAGAAGTTCGGTCTGACACGAGAGCGTATTCGCCAAATTGAGGGGCAAGCCTTACGCCGACTGCGACATCCAAGTCGAAGTCGGGATTTAAAGGACTATTTACGATGATTTCGTCATTGATCAACTTGATGATGCGCAGCAAGCCGTGGTTTCAGAGGGAAGAGGCCCTCTGACCAACGGTCTGTGCTGCATTTAAGACCCGGCTTTAAACCCGCTAGCCTCGCTAGCGGGTTTTTTCATGGACCGCTTGGGTGAATGATCGGATGCGTGTCTGAGCCTATTGGATGAACTTTGGTATACTACGTCTACTTACAGGGAGGAGAGATATGAACAAGAAAATTCTGGTCGCAGTTGCATGGCCTTATGCCAATGGGGATTTGCACGTCGGTCATCTTGCTGGTGCCTATCTTCCGGCAGATATATTTGCGCGATACCATCGTCTTGTGGGTAACGATGTCCTGATGGTTTCAGGCTCGGATACCCATGGTACCCCCGTGACGTTGTTGGCAGATCAAGAGGGTAGTACATCTCAGGATGTGTTTGGGCGTTACCATCGCCGTTTCCTTGAGACCCAACAGGAGATAGGGATCTCCTATGACTTGTTTACGCATACTGATACGGCGAATCATCACCAAGTGTCCCAGGATATCTTTCTGGCCCTGAAGGATAACGGGTATCTCTACAAAGAAACTCAGGAACAGTTTTATTCTGAGGCTCTTGATCGCTTCTTGCCGGATCGCTATATTGAGGGGATATGCCCTCACTGCGGTTATGAAGAGGCGCGTGGCGATCAGTGCGACGACTGTGGTAAGATTCTCGATGCTCTCGAGTTGGGGAACCCCCGTTGTAAGATTGACGGATCGGTACCCGTCATCCGCGAGACCGAGCATTACTTCCTGGATCTTGCCGGTCTGGAGTCTGAGGTTCTCGATTACCTCAACGACGATAAGGAAGATTGGCGTCCCAACGTCCTGAAGTTCTCCAGGAACTATGTAAGCGATGGACTCCGGGGACGTCCTATCACGCGAGACATTCAATGGGGGATCAAGGTTCCGGTTGAGGGATACGAGGATAAGCGTCTTTACGTCTGGTTCGAAGCGGTGATCGGGTACCTGTCCGCCAGCATTGAGGCCTCCAAGCTTTCAGGGGATGCTGACGCATGGAAATCCTGGTGGTATGATCCTGAAGCCGAGAATTACTATTTCATTGGTAAGGATAACATTGTCTTTCATACCGTGATTTGGCCCGCTGAGTTGATTGGCACGGAAAGACTCTATGAGGAGGATCCCGACAAGTCTCTCAATCTGCCGACGGACGTTCCAGCGAATGAATTCATGAATCTTGCCGGCGCTCAGTTTTCTAAAAGTCGGGGGCATATGATTACGCTGCCCGATCTGCTCTCTCGATATGACGCCGATGCTCTTCGTTATTACGTGGCTGCGATTATGCCGGAGACGAGCGACAGTGATTTCTACTGGGATGATTTCGTCCAGCGCAACAACGGAGAGTTAGTGGGCATATGGGGGAATCTCTCTCACCGTGTGCTCTCCTTCACGTATAAATACTTCGGTGAAATCCCCGAACAGGGTGCTCTCGATGAGGTGGATGAGGAGCTACTGACACGTGCCGAATCTGCGTTCGAGCTCGTGGGGGAACATCT
This sequence comes from Anaerolineae bacterium, assembly GCA_034437735.1. Lineage (GTDB taxonomy): Bacteria > Chloroflexota > Anaerolineae > B4-G1 > SLSP01 > PWVB01. Next base: position 9,320 of record DAOTTS010000123.1, on the reverse strand, counting down.
GGGGGCCCGTCGATTCCGCGCTGCTCTGTCAGAGGCTATGGATCTCGCCCGGGCAGGGAATCGCTATCTCGAAGTGAAAGCGCCCTGGCAACAGATCAAAGAGGACCGCGCGGCGGCGGGTACAACGTTGAACGTGGTGCTTCAAGTTATTAATGCGTTGAAGATGTTGCTGGCTCCCTTTTTGCCTTTCACCTCCGAACGTCTCCACCGAGTCTTGGGCTACAGCACACCGATCTTTGGGGACCAGGTGATTCAGACGGTAGGAGCGGGGGATGACGTTCACGAGGTCCTAACTCACGAACCCAACGTATCGGAAGATATCTGGGCCTTTGAGGCGCTTCCCGCCGGACGCACCCTCGATAAGCCTACGCCGTTATTCCGGAAGCTCGACACAGAGATTATCGAAGAAGAGCTCAAGCGAATGGGCGCATAGGCTATTTCAGGGGAGCCACGGAGCTTCACTTATCGTTTAATGTGATGATTCGTGGCGCCACTTCTTAGGAGCTCGGGTGCGAAAATTAGTCCCCTGTTTGCTAGTTGCGCTTCTCCTTGTCCCCTCATTGACCACCCAGTCTCTTTGGTGGGATGAGGGGATAAGCTTGCACCTTGTACGCTTACCCTGGCGTGAGATTGTGCAAGATCGAGCGGATAATATTCACCCCCCTCTCTACTTCTTTCTTCTCAAGGCCTGGACATCATTGGCTGGCAGTAGCCCCTTTGCCGCTCGGTATCTCTCCGTCCTGCCCATGGTTCTACTTCCCTCGGTTGTCTATCGTTTTATGTCCAAACGCTGGGGGCGAAGGGTGGGGCGCACAGCATCTTTTCTGGTTGCCCTGTCACCTCCCTTTCTCATCTACGGTCAGGAAGTTCGGGCTTACGCGTTTCTGCCGGTTTTTTGGCTGCTTATGCTCCATTTCGCATGGCCTGATGTGGCGCTTAGTCAGTGGCCCAAGAGAGCTGGAGCCCTTGCTGTTCTGGATGCCAGCTTCATCCTGTTTCATTATATTGGCTTTTTAGCCGTTGTAACCGTTGATTTCCTTCTTCTTTGCAGTTCCCTCCTTTCAAAATCGAAGACGAGAGCGCGTATTCTGCGCCGTATTGGATGGTTATCGACCGCCGGTGCTGCATTGCTGTTGCTGCCTTGGCTATTTCCGACGGCTCGTCTTGGATTCCAGGGTCTTGAGGGAGAAGCCGGGCTTTCCAATGCGTTGGCCGAACCTGTATCGGGCCGTTTTGTCGCGGCACTCTTGGCCGTATTCCACGGTTTGGGATTACCCAAAGCTCTCGCGGACCCGGGATTGATACGACCGCTCGTTCTGGTGGGGATCGGGTTAGCTGGAGGTCTGGGATGCCTGATAAGGCGGTCTTATCTTCGCCGTCCTGGATTCCAGATGATTGCGGTCTGGTTGGTTCCCTTCGCGGCTGCACCCGTGATCTGGTCGTTGAGTCCCCAGGCCCATCCCCGGTACCTTTTACCTTTCATCCTGCCCGGATGGCTTTTGCTTGGAGGTATCGCTGCGAGACCAGAGGTGAGTCGGTTCGTTCGAGGTGGCGTGTTGGCTTCGACCTTGGCGATGTCATTGTTAGGGCTTCGCGCATATTTCCAGGATCCCATCTATGCACGAAGCGATGTGCGTTCGGTTGCCGCTTATCTCCGCCGGCATGCTCAAGACGGTGACGTAGTTTTGCTTCCCCATACGGATTGGTCCTTACCTCAATACGAACTTGGGGAGGCTAATGTTGTCATGCTCCCTCATCCTTCCGAGGATGAGAAGGTCCTGAGCGCACTGAAAACAACAGCGAATCCGGGAAATCACGTCTATCTGCTGGACTACGAGCGTGGGGCGCTCGATCCCCGGAGGCAGGTACGTGCTTATCTCGTCTCAGCCGGTTATCTCGTCGACCGTCATCAGTTCCAAGGTGTGTTTTTGGAGACTTACGTTCTCTCCCAACCTATCGAGACGTTAGCGTGTGATGCCGTCAACGTATGCCTTGATGACGCCCCTTTATGCCTTGAGGGGGCAAGTTTGAGTCGGGCGCCTGTATCGGGGGGCGCGGCTGGGGTTCGACTCTGTTGGCGTGGAGCCACGGTTTCTGCGCTGAGTACGGGTGTGCGCCTTTACACCCCGAGTGGAGCTTTGGTTGGTTCGCAGGACGATCTGCTTATCGACGAACAGGTGCGTCCTACCGATCTTTGGGGTGGGGAGACCACGTCGACTTATCACGTTTTGCCGATTCCGGTGGGTGCGCCTCCGGAGGCCCACCGGTTGGGCTTGGGGCTCTACGAGACCGGATCTCCGGATAAGGGGGTCGACTGGTTGACCGAGATAGGGCCATCTCCCTCAATCCCGTTGGGCTCGGTGGTGCCGGCTGTCGCGCCCTGGACCCAACGCTCGCCCTACGGATTACCGGATCCCCCGCACGAGCCGACGGTTCAGTTTGACTCCGGTCTGCGGTTATTGGGGGCACGGATTGATCGCGATCGACTTTATGCCGGACAGCGGTTCTTTGCGATGGTTCACTGGTCTCTAACTGAGACGCTTGAGGAATCCGTTGATCCTCGCATTGAATTGAGGCAGCTCTCTCAGACTCTGACGCGGGCTTCCGTCGGATCCGATCTGGTGGCTTTGCCCTCCGGGCGACCCTTGGTCGAGCACGTAAGCCTCCGCGTTCCGGCTAGTGCAGCGCCCGGTATGGCTTCCGTCGCGTTGGTCCATGGGGATCGCATGGTGACGTTGAGCTCGATCGAGGTTCTCCCAGGGGCGCATACGTTTACAGAGCCATCTGTGTCGAATGAGATCCGGGCGTCCCTGCCCGACGTCGGCATTTTGACGGGTTTTGAGCGAAATCCGTCAGGTATGATTCGATCAGGTGAGCCTTTAACGGTGACTTTGGTCTGGCAGGCGACCGATAGGGCTCGGGACAATGATCTGACCGTCTTCACGCATCTGGTCAGCAGTGCCGGCGAGATCGTTGCGCAACACGATGGTAAGCCCGGGAACGGCAAGCGGCCGACCACCAGTTGGCTCGGTGGGGAATATATCACCGACGTCCACGTTTTGCGGTGGGTCAAACCCTATGAGGGCCCTTCGGCGCTGCGGATTGGTATGTACGACGCGAAAACCGGACAGCGGTCTCTGTGGTCAGACGGGGCAGACCACCTCGATCTGCCAGAGGACATTCAAGTTATCCGTGAGACCGGAGATTGAGCAGGTCCCTGCTTGCTTCAGCGATGCGATCTCGTGATTGCCTCACTGGGAGCCTTATGTTATGCTTGCGGAGCACTTAGGAGTCATCGAACGGTTGGGTCTCGCACTATGCTGTAAGGAGTGTCAATGGCGTTGAAGTCTCTGGGGCGTTGGGAACGGATCCTCTATCTCTTGATCCTGGTTGCCGCTATTCTTTCCCGCTTTGTCCTGCTCGGCGACAGGGCGATGAGCCATGACGAGAGCATTCATACGAAATTCGCCTGGAATTTTTATGCAGGGGATGGCTTTCAGCATAATCCGATGATGCACGGTCCGTTGCTCTTTGAGGCTACGGCATTCAGTTACTTCGTTTTTGGCGTAAGTGACTTCACAGCCCGATTGTTTGTTGCTGTGGTTGGGGTCCTTCTGGTGATATCCCCATTGTTGTTTAGACAATGGCTTTCGCCCACGGGCTCCCTGGTAGCAGCTTTTCTGATGCTTATCTCGCCTTCGATTTCGTACTATTCTCGCTACATCCGTCATGACGTCTTGCTGATGTTCTCAGCCATCGTTCTGTTATGGACGATGCTTAAGTATCTGGAAGATGGACGATCGTTCTGGCTCTATCTTCTGGCGGGAGCCTTCGCGATGATGTATGCTACCAAGGAGGCTTCTTATTTCTACACGGCCATCTTTGGCGGCTTACTGGTTCTGCCCTTTGTGTGGCAGGTCGCGCACGTTAGTTGGCAAAACCCCACTCTACAACCGGCTCTGCTGTTTCTCCTCGCGCTGACTATCGCTTCATTGGGCGTATTGGCTTGGTCTTTTCGTGAGTCAACCTCGGTCGAAATTGATCTTGATGACTCAGGTAACAGTCAGATGAGCGAGATTCAAATCCCTGTATGGGGACGCGCAGCTACAGGATTAGCTTTGCTGCTCGGACTGACCGCCGTTATTGTGACCTATTATGGGGTGGGGGCGCAGGTTATGGTCCAACTCAAGTTGTTTGACCTGTTAATGGTCCTTGGGACGCTGACGCTTCCCCTCGGTACCGCGCTTTTGATTCGCTTTGTGCTGGGTATGGATATGAACGTTGTCTATGAAGCGGTTCGAACCGGTAACTTCGGGGCTATCTCAACTCAGCTCCTGATCCAGATGGGATTTGTCGTTGTTACAGTTCTGCTTCTTTCGACGGCGCTCGGGCTTTGGTGGAATCGGCGTGTTTGGATCAAGATTGGGATTATCCACTATGTGATCTTCTTGACACTTTACACGACTCTCTTTACGTGGGGGTTTGGGGCCCTATCCGGGCTGATCGGCGGGTTAGCTTACTGGTTATCGCAGCATGGCGTCAAGCGAGGCAATCAGCCGACCTATTATTATCTGTTTGTGGGTGGGCTTTATGAATACCTGCCTATGATAGGGAGTCTGGGTGCTTTAGGTGCTCTGGGCACGCGCGCTCTTAAAGGCCGGTTGGATCGCAGTGATCGGACGGCGTCGTCCGATCAACCGCCTTTTCTCAACTGGTCGGAATTGTTTCCATTCCTATTGGTGGGGTGGACGCTGCTATCCTGGATTGCATATACCCTTGCGGGTGAGAAGATGCCGTGGTTGTTGGTTCACATGGCGTTTCCCAGTATCTTTCTGACCGCATGGTGGTTTGGGCGTCTTATCGATGATCTCTGGAGTCGTTGGGATGCGTCGTTATCTGTCGCTGTACCCCTGTTATGCATCCTTACTGTCGTCCTTATCGTAGCTTGGGTCACCCTGGGGCGCTCCATTGGTGAACTGCGACAAGCCCTTGGCGATGGTATTTCGCCTGCCGGTTTGTCCCTAAGACAGCTCAATGCATGGGGAAGCGTCTTGGGCGCTCTTTTTCTGATTCTGCTCTCCGGCGTTGCGGTGGTTTTCTTAGGAAGGCGGATGTCTTGGACCCAGGCTGTAAGCGTTTTGACGGCATTTGGGTTTACCGTGTTGATTGCACTTACCGTCCGGACAAGCTTTATGCTTAACTTTGAGAATCCCGGCTTGGCCAAGGAGTTCTTGGTTTACGCCCATGGTACGCCCGATATCAAAGTTGCTCTCGATCAGATTGAAGACGTCTCCTGGCATACGACGGGCAGTGCGCATGATGTGCAGGTGGCTTATGGCGAGGATGGCTCCTGGCCGTTTGCATGGTATATGGTCCATTTCCCGAACAACTATTTCTATAGTACGTCCCCAGATTCCGAACGTCTGCTTGAGTCCCCGGTCGTGATCGCTGGGCAACCTCAGTATGAGGCCGTGGAGGCGATTCTGGGCGATGCGTATGTGTCCTTTGACTATCTCTATTTGTGGTGGCCGATTCAGGATTACTATAATCTAGACTTTGATCGGATTTGGGAGGCTATCACGGACCCAGAGATGCGTAGCGCACTATGGGATATCGCGTGGGATCGAGACTATCAGGCTTATGCCAGGCTGAAGAATCCTGATTTGCCCTTTACCCTTACACAGTGGCCTTATCGTAAGTCATTCCGTCTTTACATTTGTCAAGATACTGCCGAGGCGATGTGGTTACCCTCGGATAGCGTTCAGGGTTCTGCGGTCGTCAGACCTGAGCCGACGGAGTTACCCGATCCTTTCGATGCTGGAGCCCGTACGCTGTCTATGGATATGCAGCAGTCTTTGCCCAATGCGACCCTCCGGGGTGTTGCGGTCTCAGAGGACGGCACCCGATATGTCGCCGATACGACCAATCATCGTATTTGGATCCTCCATCCCGATGGTGCGATTGATTCGATTGGGGAGTTCGGTAACGAGGCTGGACAGTTCAGTGAGCCATGGGATGTCGCCGTTGATCCGCACGGCAATCTCTACGTCGCGGATACTTGGAATCATCGCATCCAGAAGTTTGACACAACCGGGAAGTTTCAGACGATGTGGGGATCAATGGTTCAGATTCGGGATCTCGGCAATCCCTCCAGTCAAGGACTGTTTTTCGGCCCTCGGGGTCTCACGGTCAGCCCAGAGGACGAGCTATACGTGACCGACACAGGAAACAAACGAGTGCAAGTTTTTGATCTTGAGGGCCGTTTCCTGCGGGAGTTCGGCGGCACCGGTCGAGCGCCGGGACAATTGGATGAACCTGTGGGTATCGCGATCAACGATGAGGGCTTGGTGGTGGTGGCTGATACCTGGAACCGGCGGGTTCAGATCTTCACTCAAGAAGGTACGATCATCCGGCAATGGGATATTCCCACGTGGGACATCGTCAATCCGGACGAGAAGCCGTTTTTGACCCTAACCCACGACACTATTTTCGTGGCGGATCCTTTGCATCGTCGCGTGCTAGTGTTTGCGCTTACCGGCGAGTTCCAATGGGCTTTGAGTGCATCTGCCGGCGCTGATCTCTTGTTCCCGCAAGGCTTGACGGTTGAAGGGGAGACCTTAATTGTGGCAGACGCTCACGGTGGTGGCCTAAAAACGTATACCTTGCCCTTACCTTGATGCCTGGTTACCCCTAGATGGACTTGGGCTTGCCAGGATATCCGGTGATCTCCTGGATCTCCTCATAGAGTCCTTTGAGCCGGTCGTACATCTGTTTGTAGACTCGGCGGTACAAGCCGTCGTAGATCTTTCTGTTGGTGGGGTCCGGCTCAAACACATCTCCAATCCGCGTCATCTCCGAGACTGCCGTCTCAAAATCGGGATACAGCTCCAGGCCTACGGCTGCGTCAATGGCGGCGCCCAAGCTGGAGGTCTCGTAGGTATGAGGGCGGGCCGTCGGCATACCGAAGATGTCCGCCGTGAGTTGTAGCGCGGCATCGCTCTGGGATCCGCCGCCTGAAACGCGGAGCTCCGTAATGGGCACGTGGCTCCGTCGTTCGATGCGCTCTTTGGCTTCGCGTAGTGCGTAGGCGAGACCTTCAAGGATCGCGCGATAGAAGTGCGCTCGGGTATGGACATCTCCAAATCCGATGATAGCCCCTTTTGCTTCTGGTCCCGGCACGCGGATGCCCGGCGACCAGTAGGGTTGGAGGATCAGTCCCATTGACCCCGGCGGGGCCTCGTTCACCAGGTCATCAAACAAGGTCTCCGGTTCAACCCCGATCTCGTTGGCCAGCCAACGTTCCAGGTGGCCGAACTCCTCTTTAAACCAACTGACCATCCAATAGCCTCTGTATATCTGGATCTCGAGACTGTAATGTCCCGGAACCGCCGAGGGGTATGGGGGGATAAGTGGAATGACCTCTTTGTAGTTCTCGTGGGTCGTGTTAATGGAGGCCGTCGTCCCATAACTTAGGCATCCGATGTGAGGGTCGAGACTTCCGGCCCCGATGACCTCACACGCTTTGTCGGCGGCGGATGCGATAAGCGGCAGGCCGGTAGGGATTCCGGTTGCCTCTGCCGCCTCGGGCGTGATCCGACCCAACGTAGCCGTTGGGGGAACGAGTTCGGGAAGAATACGCGGGTCCATAGGTACGGCGCGCCATTTCCAATCCCAGGGCTTAGCCCAGGTCAGGGCTTTGTAGTCGAAGGGCAGGTAACCAACCTGACATCCAACCGAATCCACGAAGCGACCGGTCAGGCGATGGGTGAGAAATCCTGACAACAGAAGATACTTATGCGTTTGCGCCCACATCTCCGGCTGATGCGTACGGATCCAATTTGCCTCGGCTTCAGCCTGTAAGTATGCGACCGTCTCAGTTTCCCCGGCTAGCCGAAACAGCAAGCCCCATAACCCACCCACCGGCTCCAAATCAGTCGTTCGACGCTGATCGAGCCATACGATGGCTGGGCGTAGCGGTTTGCCTTTTGCGTCCACGTTGATGACCGTGGCGCGTTGTGTCGTCAGTGTTACGCCGATAATGGCGTCTTTGTCAACTCGGACTTCGTTCCACAGACCCCGGCACGCCTCGCAGAGCGATTTCCAGTAGTATTCAGGGTCCTGTTCCGCCCATCCGGGATGAGGCGCGACGTAAGGTTGGATAGGCACGCGGTACCTTGTGAGAATGTTGCCGAATAGATCGAAGAGAAGTGCCCTTACGCTCTGGGTGCCGTGATCAATGGCTAGAATGGTCTCACTCATCGTGCAGGATGTTTCAGTCAACTCAGCCCATATGCGGGGAGGGCGGCGCCGTGGATCGCCTTTGAGGCTTCAGAGGCGAGGAATACAAAGATATCAGCGATGGAAGCGGGATCGACCCACAGGGATGCATCCGCATCGGGTATAGCCTCTCGGTTTTCGGGCGTGTCCAGGGTGCCGGGGAGGATGCAGTTGACGTTGATCCCTTTTGCCTTGACCTCGGCAGAGAGACTTTCCGTTATGCGGACCACACCGGCTTTGCTTGCGCTGTAGGCTGCTGCGTTTCGGCTACCTTGCAATGCATTGCGACTGGCTGTGTGGATGATTTTGCCATATCCCTGTTCGATCATCACGGGCACGACCGCACGACTCAGCACAATGACCGTACGTGTGTTGAGGGTCCACATAAAGTCCCAGGTACTCAGCGACGTCTCGTGGACCGGGTTGCCCGCCTTGTAGCCCCCCACGGTGTTAGCAAGTACATCGATCTGTCCGTAGGTCTCGACAACGGTATCGACCAACTGCTGAACCACTCGTTCGTCCGTGAGGTCGGTAGACGGCGCGACGAAGACCCGGTCTTTTGACACAAGATTCGGAAGTGCACTGTGAACCTTCTCAGCCTTGCGCCCCACCAGGGCAAGGCGTGCGCCCGCGTCATAGAATGCCTTCGCAACCTCGGACCCCAGATTGCCATTGGCCCCGGTTACCATCACAACACGATTTTGCAAGCCATGAATCTTTCTATCGCGATTTTGCATATGCGCATTCCCTTCTCTCTAGCATCGGATTGCCGTAGGTTCTTCTATGAAGATGAGTATACGCCAAACTTGTTGGGTATCAATAGGTATCCCGCGCGGGGGTGAACGTCACTGTGTCTTAGAGAAGGAGATGTCGACAACGTAACGTAATCACTGAACGTTCGCTCATTTTTGGAGCAAAAAGATAGATTAGCTTGCTGATAGCTGATCATGATCAAATCGGCATCAAAAAGCCGCCTCTTAGCCAATCATAGTTGTATACATGCGAGAATACAGCACTTTAACAAGCGTATACAGGTTTCAGAT
>DAOTTS010000122.1:0-5307 GCA_034437735.1 Anaerolineae bacterium | reverse complement strand
GTGCTCCTCACTCATATCCGGCCCCGCCTCTTCGATCAAGAACTCACTGTAGGAGAGGATCGCGGCTAACGGATTGCGGAGGTCATGAGCTGCCATCCCCAGAAATTCGTTCTTGAGTTGGTTGAGTTCCTCCAACCGGGCGTTCTTCTGACTCAACTTACGCTGCAAGTTGACCAATTCATTGTTCAGCCGGCTCAACTCCTCGTAAACGTCCTGATCCTGCAGCCCCCGCTCCCGAGACGCTTCAACGCGCTCCTTGGAGAGCCAGCGCAGCGCGTTCATCTGCTCGTTGTTGATCTTCATGAGATCTTCATAGAAGGCCATCACCTCAACACGATTGCGGCTGCCCACGATGAGCATATCCCCGTTCACCCTAAAGCCCGCACAGTGGAGCACGACCGTCCCGCCCTCCTGCGGCACAGCCAGCTCCCAGTCAAACGCCGCCCCCTCCTGGCGCAGTTCAACCAGCATATTGAGCGCTTTACGCATCGACTGACGCTCGATCAATCGGGTAAACGGTCGTCCTATCTCCATCTCGGACTCAACACCAATGGAATCATGCAGCAGATGTTGGAGATTGCCCTGTCGATCACACAGGACCGCAAATCCTTCAGAAACGCGTTCGAAATTCATCTTGTCACCCGTCCATCCAATCATCAAACCCCAAGCCGACCAGAAACACTCCCAAGGATCACTCAACAAACTCATTGGCCAACGCGATGGCGGTATCGGCATCGGGCGCATATCCATCGGCCCCCACGTGCTCCCACAACGTCGCTGAGACGTTAAAAGGATATCCCCCGACGAGAATACGCGGCTCAGCGGGCAAATCCGTATCCCGAATGGCCTGGATCATCGACTCCACCCGATCCACGTGATAGGTCATCGTGGCCGAGATTCCGACCACGTCGATACGTTCGGCACGCAGACTCTCCAAGATACCGTCGACCGGGGTATTCGCGCCCAGATAAAACGTGTCCCACCCATCCATCTCGAAGAAGTCCGTCACCATCCGCACGCCTATCTCGTGTAACTCGCCCCCCACACAGGTGCCCAAAAACCGCCGCCCCCGGCGTGCTGTCCCGAAAATGTACGGGTAGAGCTGAGACATAATTAACTGGGTGGCGGCGGTGCAATAGTGCTCCTGGGCCACGCTGATCTCGTTCATCTGCCAGAGCCGACCGACCTCGCGCTGAACCGGTTGGAAGACCTCTTGATAGATCACTCTAACCGGCGTCCCCTCCTCAACCACCCTCAGAATCAGCCGACTCGCGCCCCGGCGATCTCCGGACAGCAGCAGATCGAGGTACTGCCGCGACACCTCCGCCATCTGTCCGTCGGGCGCTAATTGGCTTGGCAGCGCCGAAGGCGCCGATCGCACGTGCTGCAACCCAATATCCACATACGATCGAGCAGCAGCGTCAAGGGGAGCGGGCACCGCGTTGCCGAGGACCTCGTCCATATAGGTCAGTGACCTCACCAGCATCTGATCCTCAAATCCCAACTGTGCAAAGAGGACCTTCGCCCACCCAAGATAGTCAATGAAAAGTGAGGGATCTCCGGCATCGAGGGCCTCGGCCAGGTAAGAGAGGTGATAGCCAACATCTCGAATCGACTTTTCGTACCCGGGAGGACCGTAAGGTTCCCAGCGATCTAGGTGATCGTCGTAATGGCGCCGGACAACTGCCTCGGCAATCGCTTCCGTGTAATCGAGAATATAACGACCGGCTTCCCGTTCCTCCATGATGAGTTTCCTCCTACGGTATTGCTACCCACCGAACCACAGTAGAGACGGGACGGAAGATCGAGCGCTCCCGTCCCGTAAGATCAACCGTGCCTCCTTCAGTATTGCTTGGGGACGCGCAGATGCGTGACCGCTCCAATGAGAAGCTCGACCGCGTCATCCAACTCCCACTTCCCGGTATTGAGGATAATGTGATAGTTAAGCGGATTCTCCCAGTCGATATCATAAAAGCGGCTCAAGTAGTCGGCCGCGGCGCTATCCTTGTTGCGGGTAATCTCCGTTGCCTCGTTAAGGGAGATATTCTCCCGCTCCTTGACACGCAAGGCCCGAGCGCCCATCGGCGCCATCAACTTGACGTGGAGCACCCCCGGCTTCTCCTTAAGGACCGCCTGCCCACCCCGGCCCACGATCACCACGTTATCGCGGCTATAGGCCCCAAGAATCGTCTCCTTGACCAGATTGATGGACTTCGCCTCGTTCAAGGTCTCGATATCCAGGGCCTGAGAGCCTCCCTCCCGTCCCAAAGCGATCTCCGGTTGGACGAGTTCGCGACCAAAAAGACGATCGAGGAACCCGCGCATACGATAAGTGTCTTCAGAGAAATCTACCACGTCCTCCTCAGAAACATCCATCTCCGCTGCGACGTGCACCATCAGACGCTTATCGAAATATGCGTACCCCATGATCTCACAAAGCTTCTGAGCAACTTCGATAGCCCCACTGCCATACTGACGAGAAATCGTGATAACCGGCATTATCCACCTCCTAGAACGTCGTCAATCTCAGGGAAACGTATGAGGATCGGGGTTGAACCCCGGTCCAAGCACCTGGACTCGGGCCAAAACACACATCTTGGCTACCAGCAAAAGCGGAAAGACCTGATCCATCTTGAGAGGTGTAAACGTGCACAAAACACCATCGACCGATCCACAAAGGGATGCAATCCACTCCAAGTTCCTGGGTGTCTATACTATAGCAGAGGGTCCGCATCTGCGCAACAGACCACTTTGTGATGGGCGAAAAGTTGTGATATACTGAGGCTATTATCAGGTGGTAAGTTAATGTCTCAAGGTAAACGTCACCTTAACGATGCCGATCAAGGATCACACTATGTCGCCATTGTCACTTCCGCAGCTCTACCAATCGTACCAGCAGCTCCGGGCGCAACTGGAAAGACAGACGCTCTCCTACGCGCAATTCGTGCAGGCCGTCCGCCAACTCCAGGCGCAGGACGCGGAAGGGCGGTGGTGGATGATCGACCCTCAAACCGGTCACACCCTCACCTACACCGCGAACGGGTGGGTAGAGGCCACGCCGCGCACCGGTCAACCCGCGGCCCAGGCTCGTCAGGCCAGCTCGGTAACCCCGGCACGAAGCGCTCAAGATACAGCTCCATCCCAGAAACCCAACGGCCTGGCCGGCTGTCTCGCCTCACCCTCCATCACGATCATCCTCTCACTATTTGCAGCCGGGTTGTGGTTCGCCTACTCGTCACTCTCTCCCAGCTCCGAGGGGATGGATCTCATGACCCCTCTCATCATCGCCGGGGTTCCGATCCTGCTGCGAGTCTTTCAGAAACCCCTGGATAGACTGCTGAGACCGCTGTACCGGGCACTCAACGTCCTGCCACGCCCATTGCTCGTCGGCGCTGCATTCGCCGTGCCCCTGGTTGTCGGAGGCATCTTCAATCGATCGTACGGAAGTGGGTACCAGATCATCCGGCGATCGACCATTGTCTCCGTGCTCTTTAGTTACGTCCTCACCCGACGTCCGAGGAGAGATCGATGAGACAATTATTCCAACGCGTGTCGCCGGTTCACACCGCCGTGCTGCTAATATGCACGATGTTCGCGCTGCTCACGCTTCTGGCGCCCCCCATCGTCCGGGCGGACGACTGTCTTAGGGATCCGTTGAACGCCGCCGACTGCATGCGCACGCCGGGGAGCCGCCAGACCATCACCATCATCTTCTCAGGACTCCCGGCCGTCGCTGCGATCCTTCCCAACGTGCTGGGTGGAAAGCCCGGATCCGGGAGCCCACCCCCGTCCCAAGATAGTACGCCGCCCGAGCAGCCGGAGGAGAAGCCAACAACACACTACGTGGTCCAGGTCAGCAGCCAAAGCCTCAAGGTCACGCCGGAACAGAGTGCAAGCCTGGCTATCAAAGCGTGGAAATCCGTCAGCGGTGCCCCTTGGGCTCCCGCCCCTGAGGTCCAGATCCGCTTAGGCCTCAGCCCAAGCAGTCCGGGCCTCCATATCACGCCCCAGAGCGGCTCCGGGGAGATGCGGGTCACCATCCAGGCGGATGAGATGGCCGAGGCCGGCATGCGAACGCTGAGTATCGTGGGAACCGCGCCCGCCGCTCAAACGTCGGCCCAGGTCCAGCTTGAGGTCCAAACCCTCCCCTATCAGCTTCAGATCAGCGAAGAACGTATCGAAATCGCCGTGGGAGAGACCGTCGACCTGGACGTCCGGGCCCTGCGGCGAAATCAGCAGGGGATGTGGGTCGACGAACCCGATGCGCGAATTCGACCGTGGCTACCCACCGAGCGCGACTACTTCGACTGGTCGCCGCCCCCTCCTTATACGCAAGGGGGCAACGAGCTCTACGGGCACGTCGTCATGCGTATCACGGCGGTCAGCGCGGAAAAGCCCAGTGAACTCTGCTACCTCAGCTTCACGGCGATCTTCCCGGATCGCACCGAGATCGATAAGCGGGTGGAGATCATCCTGAAAGCTGCGGAGTACGAGATCGAGTTCCTGTGATCCCCGGAACGCCACGACAAGGCAGGTGAGTGATGGCATCGAAGATCTATACCATTCCGTACAATACCCAGACCCAGAGCTGGGATCCCACCGTCATCTCCGCGCGCGTACGCAACCAGGGTGATCGAAAAATCCAGAAACTGACGCCTTCGGTCCTGGTCGAGGACGCATCCAGCAGTGAGTATCCGGCCATGAGCAACAACGTCCTTTTGCTCGAGCAGACCGAGATTGTGCCCCAGATCGAGGCGGGAGATGTGGCCAAGATCCACGTGCGGTTGAACGGGGGAGACGAGCGGCTGGTCCAAATTCTGAAGCGGCACAGCCACTTCAAGCTCAAAGTCACGCTCCAACCCGAGCTCTCCCAGGGCGGCACCCAGCCGTCGAAACCGGGTCCTCCGGTCGAAGCAGTCACAAACGTCTACGCCCAACTGCCGCAGACGTGGGACTTGACCTTCTGGAAGACCCTATGGAAAGGCAGCGGGGTCATCGACCTGCAAACATTGGAGGGCATTCCCAAGGCACAGCTTCAGGAACTAGGAGATTGGGGCGGGACGCTGATCCTGCAACCCAAGGGCCAGTTCCTCGACGAGGCCACCGGCGAGGCCATCCTCTCCACGGAGACCATCGAGCACGCCAGATCGTGCGTCCTGGATCGAGGCGACGGAACTGTCGTGCGGGGAGAATGGGACGTGGAGAAAGCGGGGTACGTCTTTCAGATCGAGCCCACCCGTCAGGGCGACGCGGTCGAAGGATTGGGAGGCCAGGAGGTCGTAATCAGCCCGCCGATCGAGCTGCTCC
>DAOTTS010000121.1:0-15565 GCA_034437735.1 Anaerolineae bacterium | reverse complement strand
GGGGAGGTTGGGCAGATTCTTGACGTGCAAGATCAAGTTGACGGTGAGCGCGTCGAAATTTTCGTCGAGTGAGAGCCCGGTTGTCGATGTGACTCTGGTCTGTCACTGTTCGCTCAACAGTGATCACGAACGTTTGCTTTCAGATCCAGCCTTGGGGTTGGATCCTCTTTTTTGAGTGGGGTACACGCCGCAATCTATTGGGTGAAAATAGTACTTAAGTACTATTGTGTGAAGTCACTAATTATGTTAGAATTATGTTAGAAAACTAAACTATACTCTAACATTACATCGCCGACGACATGGGAGGCCATCACAGTGAACAAAAAAACCTGGACCAAGCTAATTATAACATTGGTGGTTTGTGCATTGCTCAGCTTCTCGCTGGTGCAGTCCGTCAAGACGCCGATGCCGACCGTGCGCGTGATCGTTGAGGGGGAGCATCTCTCGACTGTCAAAGACGCTGTTAAACTCTGTGATGGATTCGTCTCCGCCGAGATCGAGATTATCAACGCGGTGGTTGCTGAGATTCCAGAGACAAACCTCTCTCAATTGCAGGCGTCACCGGGCATTGTCCGTATTACACCAGACCGCCAACTTCGACTTACAGATTTGGCAAATTCTAGTGGCAAAGGCCGCGACGGCAATGCCGTCGATGTTGAATTCACTAAGTCTTTAGGGGTTCAAGACGTTTGGGAGGCTGGTACGTTGGGACAGGACGTAACTGTCGCTGTTCTGGATACCGGTGTGGACCCCAGGTTTATTAGTCTTCGTCGCAACCCCTTGGGCCGGGGGGATCGTTTCCTCGCCTACTACGACGCCATCAACGATCACCTCTACGAACATCCTGGACTTCTACGATCCCCCCGTGATAAGAATGGTCATGGCACGCACGTCGCAGGCATTATCGCAAATCGTGATTTCGAGGCTCAGGATCGCGAATTCCGAGGCGTTGCACCCGCTGCGGATCTGGTCGCGATTCGTGTGTTGAATGAGGATGGTGCCGGAAGTTATGCAGATGTTTTGAGAGGGATCAACTGGGCTGTTGAGCACAAGGATGATTACAACATCCGGGTGTTGAACATCTCGATGTATGCGGTTCCGGTTGCTCCCTATTGGGCCGATCCGTATAACCTTGCGGTTATGGCGGCCTGGGATGCAGGGATTGTAGTCGTCGCCAGTGCGGGCAATACCGGTCCAGATCCAATGAGTATCGGCGTGCCCGGGAATACACCATACGTCATTACCATAGGCGCTTTCACTGATCATCGAACCCCTGAAGCTTTTGGTGACGACTACATCCCCGATTTTTCAGCGGTCGGACCGACGTTAGATGCGTTTGTAAAACCGGATGTGATCGCGCCGGGTGCGCACGTGATATCTTTGATGCATCCGAGCAGTCAACTTCGTAGGACAAATCCCGACCAGCGGATCAGCGGGCGCTATTTTGAAATGTCTGGTTCGTCTATGGCGACAGCCTCGGTCTCCGGTCTCGCGGCCTTGATCCTAAGCGAAAATCCCGAATTGACACCGGATGAGGTCAAATTCCGATTGATGCAAACCGCTCGCCCTCAATACAGCGAAGCGCACGGTGAGGCCGCCTACAGCATCTGGCAGCAGGGTGCCGGACGTGCCTGGGCTCCGGATGCGGTGATGGGAGAGATCAGCGGGGCTGCGAATCACGGGATGGATATTGACGGTGATCTGGCCGGATCGATTCACTATCAAGGGTGGTCGATCTATAACGAGGAGGCTGGGGCTTTTCAGATCATCGGATCCGGATCGGATCAATGGGTTGAAGGATACACGGCTTGGAGTGGCAGCTACGACAGTTGGGCCGACGGCTACGATTCATGGGCTGGGGGGCTCACCAATTGGTCCGGCAGCTATGATAGTTGGGCTGATGGACTCGAAATATGGTCGGGCAGCTTTGACAGCTGGGCGGATAGTTATGACAGTTGGGCCGATAGCTTCGATAGCTGGGCCGACAGCTTTGACAGTTGGGCGGACGGTTGCCTTGCCGATTCCGAGTTAAGTCAGAGTTATGAAGATAGCTTTGACAGTTGGGCAGACAGCTTCGATAGTTGGGCGGATAGCTTTGACAGTTGGGCAGATTATACGGCATCTGCAGACAGCTTTGACAGTTGGGCCGATAGCTTCGATAGCTGGGCCGATAGCTTCGACAGCTGGGCGGACAGTTATGATAGCTGGGCGGATGGTTGCCAGAATTGGCCTAACAGCTTCGACAGTTGGGCGGATGGCTTGATCGGCTGGACGGACGGCGTTGGTGGTGTTGCGGAGGGTCTCGCGATGTGGACCGGGGCCTTTGGCGTATGGGAAGGTGGTTACACGACCTGGTCGACGAGCTTTGACAGCTGGGCGGACAGCTTCGACAGCTGGGCCGACGGCTATGGCTATTGGGCCAGCGCTTGTGGCGTGGACCCGAGCAGCTTCGATAGTTGGGCGGACAGCTTTGATAGCTGGGCCGATAGTTATGATAGTTGGGCGGACAGCTTCGATAGCTGGGCCGATAGTTACGACAGTTGGGCGGATTACGTGATCTGGGTGGACAGCTTCGACAGCTGGGCGGACAGCTTCGATAGTTGGGCTGATAGCTTCGACAGTTGGGCGGATGGGTATGATGGTGATGGCAGGCCTGTTCTCTGCGTAGAGTGGTCGGATAGTTTCGACAGCTGGGCGGACAGCTTCGATAGTTGGGCTGATAGTTTCGACAGCTGGGCGGATGGATCACCCAACGTGGTGGGGGCCTTTGATGAGTGGGATGGTGGGTATACCGCTTGGGTCGGCGGCTATGCATCCTGGGCCGGAAGCTTTGATAGCTGGGCCGACAACGTAGGCGATCCCGCGTGGGCTTCTAACTATGCACAACTCAAGATACTACCCAACGAACTTTCCTCGGTTAACATGAACTTCTGGGTTGAGTTGCCCAAGTGACCTAAGGGTTGGCTCTCTTTGAGAGCCCCCACATAACCAAGAACCGGGGCGCACGGCTGAATTTAAGCCGATGCGCCTCGGTTTTTTGTTCTGTGCTATGGACTTAGGGTCTGTAAAAGAACAAGTTCCCGCACCGACGCCCCCAAGGACGGGGGCTGGAAGCGTTATAGTCGGGACGTTATATTTTTACGAACCCTTAGGAACGAGGCGCGGCCTCAAGGTTGGTGAGGGCCTCTTTCACTCGTGCGAGTTCTCGCTGCGCTCCCAGTTGCCGGAATAGTGATTGCGTGTCAGTCAGTTGATCTCGCGCCTTTTCCGGCTTTCCTGACCGGACGTAAGCGCGCGCGAGCCAATAGGCGGTCCGACCCACCTCGGCGCTGGAGCGGTTAACCTCAAAGATCGCCATCGCCTCGTGGAAGTGTCTGATTGCCTCTTCGAGGTTATCCTGAACCAGATTGATGCGACCCTCGAGTCGTTTGTACCGTCCCCATTCCGGCGATTCTCCCATCTCTTGCCCTGATCCCGTCGACAGTTGCTCGTAGTTCCGCCGGCTCCAGGTCAGAGCTTCTTCGATCTCCCCTTGTTCTAAGTGGAGCCGGGCTTGGAGCCCACAGGCATCGGCGACGTTAGGGTTGCCGCTCGTCACGACCTGGTTGAACAATCCGATGGCCCGATCGAGATACTGTTGGGCCTTATCCCATTGTTGCTGTAAGAGGTAGACGCGTCCCAGATTCATATTGGCCTGAGCCTTCTCATAGGGATTGGCAATCCGCTGCGCGATTTCGTAACTACGCCTGAGGTTGGACTCTGCTTCATCCCAGGCACCGAGATCGATATAGACATTTCCAATGTTGGTTTGTGCGATTGCTGTGCCCTCAATATCACCAATTTGCTGCATAATGTCCAGGCTGCGTTTGCAATCCTCCAGCGCGCCCTCCCAATCCCCGTTGTCACGCCTCAGGATACCCAGGTTGTTTGAAGATCGCGCAACACCTACGATATCGCCCATCCTTTGTCGCAATTCGAGTGACCTTTGTACAGCGGATGTAGCTTTCTCCCATTCGCCCTGGCTATAATAGACGGCACCCAGGCGATTGAGCGTCGATGCCAGGATGGGATAATGACGGCTTGTATCGACGAGGGCCACAGCGTGCTCCAAACGTCTCTGCGCTTTGGGTAGGTCACCACTGCGAAACGTGAGCCAACCCAGCTCATTATAGACCTCGGCCTGGATATCTCGGGCCGGATCCTCGACCTGTTCGAGAATCTCAAGTGCCGTATGCAGTGATGCCTCTGATTGTTCGAAGTCTCCCAGTTTGTTCCAAGCGCGGGCTATCCGTAAGTAGACCTCCGCGCGCTGTTCGTAGGTCGTATCCTGCACATCTATCAGCGCGGCTTCATAGCACGCAATGGCCTCTTCGTTTTCGCCTATATGTTGCTCGATATCGCCCAATGCAATCGCGGCCTGCCACCGTTCGTGCTCCGTGTCACCCACTTGCTGGGATAACTGCAAAGCCCGATTGAAGAACTGGAGTGCTTCATGATTGGCGAAGCGTTGCTGGGCTTGAGTTCCCGCCATCATATGAAACGTTAATGCCTCTTCACGCATTCGCGCTCGGTCGTAGTGAGAGGCGAGCATCTCGGCGTAGGGTTCAAGATCATCAGGGTGGCGAGCTTCAATGCTTTGCGCAACGACCTGATGGAGTCTCCGTCTTTGATTGCGTAGAATGCTCTGGTAGATGGTCTCCTGGGTCAGAATATGTGTGAATGCGTAGGTGGTCTCTCCTACGTGGGGCCGGGGCGTCAGCAATCCCAAGGACGATAACCTGTCCAGCATCGGGATCACATTCTCCACACTGCGCAACCGTTGGGTTACTTCTTGCAGGAGTGCGGCGTCGAACTCCGGTCCCATGATTGCTGCGTCACGAAGCACATAGCGCAGATCTTCGGGTAAACGATCCACGCGGGCCAACATCAATCCGCGCAGAGAGGTGGGGATGTCGAGGTCCTCAACGCCGATGGTCGAATTCAGACGCCACTGTCCATCGTGTAACTGGAGCATCTCTTTTTCGACTAACATGCGCACGAATTCTTCGATGTAAAATGGATTTCCCTCTGCCTGTTTGAGGATGTTTTGGATCGTTGCCTGTGCCATCGCTTCCACGTCGACCAGTGCACTTAACAAGGCGAGGCTTTCTTTTTCAGAGAGCGGCTTGAGCTCCACCATTTTCCTAAAGTCCGGATCAACCTCCGAGACATCAAGGGCAAAGTTTGGATTCGGACGGGTCATCATGCAGAGAACCAGAGGAAACTCTTTGACCAGAGGAATCAGTGTCTGGAGGAGATCCTGCGATAGGTCGTCCGCCCAGTGGAAGTCATCCAAGATAAGGAGCAGAGGATGAGTCCGGGAGGCATCGCGAATCGTCTCTCGTATTGCGACCCTCGTTAGTTGATTGATCTGTTCCGGATCCAGATAGGAAAGCGCCTGGTTCTCTTCGGAATCGAGGTCGTATCCCATCATTCGCTTTACAAAGGGCTTTAAAGAAGAGGCCAGGTTCCCAAGGATTTCACTCTCCCCCTCTTGGGTAGCAGCGTCCTGAAAAAGTGATCGAAAGATCCCATACCCTGTCCCCTGGGTGTCATAAGGTAACCCATGTCCACGCCAGATGGTCAACGCGTTAGGGTCGAGGTCTTTGACACACTCGGAGATCAGTCGTGTCTTTCCCATACCCGCCTCACCCTCGATGAGGATAAGGTGTCCACGGTCATTCTTGCTAAGCGCCTTGACATGGGTATTTAAGATCTGTCTCTCTCGATCCCTTCCGAGATAGATCTCAGATGTGCCCGGCAGGCCCCGAGGGGATTCTGCCACGCTTCGCAACCCGACCGTCTCATAGACGTTGAGAGGATGGTCGACCCCTTTGACCGCTATCTTTTTCTGCGGGGAGAAATCGAAGAAGGCCTGCGTTCGTGTGTGCACATTTGCGCTGACCAAAATGCGCCCTGGCTTGGCCGATGACTCCAAGCGAGCGGCCAGATTGACGGACTCGCCAATCACGGTGTAAGCCGCTTGCTCTTCCGTCCCCAGAATGCCGGCGACTGCGAGTCCGCTGTTGATGCCGATGCGGATTTCGATCGGTGCGCCAAGCTGAGCCCGCGCGGTCGGCGCGAAGTCTTTGGCTGCATTCTGCATATCCAGCGCCGCGCGGAGCGCGAGTTCGGCGTCGTTCTCATGGGCAACCGGCGCGCCAAATACGGCCATCAATCCGTCGCCGGTGAATTTGTCCACTACCCCGCCGTAGCGATGGATGCAGGCGACCAACCGGGAGAGGAGATCGTTGATCAGGTTAAATACGGATTCCGCGTCCAATGAGACGGAGAGCTGCGTGAAATTGACGGCATCGGCGAAGAGCACTGTGATCTCTCTGCGCTCTCCCCGAAGCTGCTCTTGATCTTGTAAGAGGCCTTTCGCGATGACAGAGGGAACAAACCTGCGCAGACGTTGGATGTCCTGTTCTTTGTCGATGGATGCTTGTTGGGCCTTCGCGAGTTGCGACCTCAACTCTGCAATCAACGCCTCGCTGTCAAGGGAAATCCCGCACTGCTGACATATCGAAGCGCCGTCAGCGTTCCGGGTGCCGCATTGATGACAGTCCATAGAGCATCCATCCTTCTAGTGTTCATCCAAAGGGTCTAACTGGATTTTAGCATAGAGTGTTCCCTTTGTCATATTGAGTTTCTCTCGCCTTGGAGAGATGCTTGCGGATGGTATAATTGATCTTTGACAGTGTGAGATGATCTTCGTATGGGGTTGCGACGGGCACTCCTGTTATCGTACAGAGGGAAGGCTAGACGATGGATTTCTTTGAGGTTTATCCTGAGCTCGAGAGTTGTCAGGTCGACTCTTTGAAGGGGCGCCAGCTAAGGTTGATCGCACTTTCAGGGCTGGTGTATGACCAGGGCGCTTTCTATTTTGAGTTTGGTCGCCGGCGGTATTGGGGGCAATCGTGTGAGGGGCAACCCCTGATCGGGATTGGCGCGCCGCGAATACAACCTGATGATGTGGGGCCTCCTCAGCGTGGGTTGGTTCGCTATCTTGAGAAGGTCTGGCGTTGCGAGGTCACGCTCTTCCCAACCAATCACACTTACCTTGTGGACGAGGATGAGCGACTCTCTGTGCTTACGGACGTTGGTGCTCACATCCCCTATATGTTGCTGATGACTGCCCCACGACTGGGAGGGGCCAATGTGCCGGATGCTCTAGTTCGGGCTGTTTACCTTATGCCTAAGCAGAGGCTGCGAAAGCTTATGGCTTCGGTTGAACTCCTCCGGGTTGCGCGTGATGCTTTTCCGGATTTCATCGCGCCTGAGCAATGGGCGTTGGATGACTTACGGTCGAAGCCTTGGGCAGACGTGATAACGGATGGGATTTTACCCACCGATGCCCGGATACGACCGGTTATGGCCCTGCGCGCCATCCGTGACTTGATGTTAAATGAGGACTTGCCAGGTATTCCCGGTCCTTGACCATGCTGTATTCACTCTAGGGGCGTCGTTATCCATTGTTTTAAGAGTGATACCTAACTGAAAAGGGGGAGGTTATGGCCAACGTAATTACGCTGATAAGGATGCCGCTGCTGGTCGCCATTGTTGTACTACTTCATCATCCCAATCCGTCGATACGACTGATTCTGGCCCCTGTTATCGCGGTGTTGATCGGGATGGACAGTCTTGATGGTTTTGTCGCCCGGAAGCGGGACCAGACCTCGGTGTTGGGTAGCGTGCTGGATATCGCTGCCGATCGAACGGTAGAGTTCGTACTCTGGGTGGTATTTGCCGATATTAACTTGATCTCACTCGCCGTCCCGGTCCTTGTGATTATGCGTGGGATCTTTGTGGATGCTATTCGCTCGGTGGCACCCGCTCACGGGTTGGCACCCTTTGAGTTGATGCGTTCGAACTTGGGGCGATTTCTGGTCAAATCCCCCTGGCTTCGCACTCCTTATGCCGTTGTCAAGGCGGTTGCTTTCATTCTTTTGACGATGCAAGCCGCGGTTTCGGTGGTCCCGCCGGTTTTGAACCCAGGTGGAAACGGCCTTTACCTCGCGGCGCAGATTGCCACATGGCTTTCGGTGCTCTTCTGCCTGGTGCGGGGGGTGCCGGTGCTAATCGAGGGATCGGCCGTCCTTGCAGAACAGGATGAGGCGGATGAGGCCTAAGTCGAATTGGTACAGGAGGAGGGATCTTTTGGAGGTGGCATGCCTAAGCTGAAAAAGCTTGAGGTCCAGGGCTTTAAGTCCTTTGCAGAGCCCTCAACGTTTCTGTATCCGACAGGTATCACCGCTGTGGTCGGGCCTAACGGCAGTGGGAAGAGTAACGTTGCGGATGCCATTCAATGGGCGCTGGGCGAACAGCGTATGACCACGATCCGAGGTCGTTCCGGCGAGGATATGATTTTCGCGGGAAGTAGCAAGCGTGCCAGGTCGGGCATGGCTCGCGCGGCGATTACTTTTGACAATGACGGCGAATGGCTGCCGGTTGACTTCGCCGAGGTAACGATTGAGCGGCGGGTCTACCGCGATGGCAAATCCGATTATATCCTTAACGGCAGCAAAGTCCGTTTAATGGATCTCCGTGAGTTACTCGATCGGGCCGGATTGGGACGTGAGGATCATCTTATTATTGGGCAGGGGGCCGTGGATCAGGTCCTATCCCTGCGTCCCAGTGAACGACTGGGACTTTTCGAGCAGGCTGCCGGCATCGCGCCTTATCGGAGCCGACGTGAGGATGCCTCCGATCGTCTGGACGAGACAAAGCGCAATCTGGAGCGGGTTTATGATATTGTGGGGGAGATTGAGCCCAGACTCCGGCGGCTACGACGGCAGGCGGAGCGTGCGGACCAACATACGCGACTTGACGAAGAGCTCAAGGCAACGCTCAAGATCTGGTATGGGTACCGTTGGGCGAACGCATTGAATCTTCTGCAGCAAGCTCAGCAGCGTGTTTCCTACCGGGAGGCTCGGGCTTTTGGGTTGATCGAGAAGGAAGAGGCGTTGACGGAGACCGTGGCCAAACACCGACAGGATCTCAACCAAGCTCGGGATAAGTTGTCCGTTCTGCATCGAGAGAGCAGTGAATGGCATAGTGAGGCCGGAGATCGCCAGCGTGAGTTGGCCGTGGCTCAGGAGCGGCAGCGACAGTTGCACGAGCGGATCAAAGAGAGTGAAGATAATCTCGCGCCGCTGCGATCAGCTCGGGAGGAAGAGGTCTTAGAGATTGCGCAGTTGAACGCGCAGTTGGACGCGCTGTTGTCGGATCTAGGCGAGGCCGAGGCTCATTTGGACGAAGCGCAGGCCGTGCATGATGAGGTTGAGGCTCAACGTCAAGAGATTCTGAATGCGCAAGGCAAGGCTCAATCCCGCGCACTCGAGAGCCGGCATCGACTTGCGGATCGTCAGAGCCGGCTGGAACAGGCTGAAGAACGACTTGAGCAGCTTAAAGAACGGTCAGTCGCACTTCGGGAAGCTCTTAACACGGTTGACGAGAGACGCCAGCATCAACAGCGGGAGGTCCGGCAAGCACGGAAGCATAAAGCGTCGGTGCAATCGGAAATCGAAGCGTGGTCCGCACGCACGGCGGAACTCCGAGATCAACTTGAAGTGGTCGAAGGTCGCGTCGATGAGATTCGAGGGGCCCTTCGCGAGAAAGAGAACGAGCTTCAACGAGCCAGTGCACGTTTGGAAGCGTTGGAAAGATTGCACACCGAGGGTGCGGGCCTCTACGCGGGCGTGCGGAACGTTCTCCAAGCGGTAGACCGCCAAGAGCTTCGCGGATTACCCGGCACCGTGGCAACTTTGGTTCACGTCCCTCCCAAACTCGACCGGGCGATCGCGACCGCATTGGGGGGGCAGCTCCAAAATGTGATCGCAGATAGTTGGGATGACGCTCAAGTTGCTATCGAGTGGCTGAAAGCGCGCCGTTCGGGCTGGGCTACGTTCCTGCCCCTGGACACACTGAACCCGCCTCGTGAGTTGACCCTGCCGTCGTCACGTGGCCTAGTGGGACTTGCCTCGGAACTGGTTGGGTATGAGCCCCGTTACGCGCCGGCTGTGAAGTTACTACTGGGAAGGACGGCTGTGGTTGAGGATCTCCATGCAGCACGCCGGTTGTATCAAGAGCTTCACGGTGGCTTCCGGATTGTGACCCTGGACGGCGAGATTGTGCGGTCCGGCGGGTCGGTCTCCGGCGGACATAAGCGACAGGCTCGCGGCACCGAGTTGTTGTCCCGCGAGCGCGAGAGGCGACGATTACCTCAAACGATCCATCGCCTTGAGTCGGAGATTCGTGAGGGGGAGCGGGATCTGGCTCAGCATGAAGAAAACAGGCGCCAATTGGCTCAGCAGTTGAAGCGTGCCGAAGCAAAGCGCCGTGATGTGGAGCAAGACGTTCAAAAGGCTGAACGTCAACTCGATCGCACGATTGGAGAACTCGAACAGCTCAATCAGGAATCGACCTGGCGCCGAGAGCGTTTGGCGGAGTCTGAAGAGGAACAAGAGCGCTTGCAGGCTTTACAGGTGCGCTTAAGGAACGAGCTGGATGAGGCCTCGGAGCAATTAGACGCTGCCAACAGCCAGTTGCAGGTGTTGGCGCATAAGATGGATGCCCTCGCTGATGATGAGACCGAGAGGATTCTGACTGAACGTCGGACTCGGGTCGCCGTGCTCAAACAGGAGCACAACAGCCAACACGTTCTCGTCGAGAGCCGGAACCGTGAGCTTCAGCGTTTGCAGAGGCAGATTGACGGACAAGCGCATCGCATCCGATCGTTGCAGGGCGAGGTAGAGATCCTTAAGGATCAGATCTCTACCCTGACGGAGCGATATGAAGAGGCGCATACCCAAGCTGAGACTGTAGCCAAGAAGATTCCTCCTCTGGAACGTGAGTTAGAGGAGCGCGAGCAGGTGCTTGAGGAGTTGGAGAGCCAGGAGCAGGCTCTCCAACGTACACTGCGAGAATCCGAACAGCGTTTGGCCAAAGCCGAGATGGAGGCTGGACGTCGAGGGGATCAACTCCAGACCTTGCGCCGCGAGATTGAGGAGACGTTGGGTATTGTCGTGGGCAATCTGCCTGACGACCTGAATGCTCAGCATCCGTTGCCTTTGGATGCTATTGTCTCGCCTCTGCCGGAGGTCACGGAGCTGCCGGAGGGGCTCGAGCGACAGATCCGCGACTTGCGGACGCAGCTTCGGCGACTCGAGCCGGTGAATTACGGTGCCAAGCAAGAGTATGATGAATTGTCCGAGCGGTATACGTTTATGACCGAGCAGATGGAGGATCTCGAACAGGCCTCCCGGCATTTGCATCAGATCATCAATGAGCTGGATGAGATGATGAATACGATGTTTCTTACGACCTTTCAATCTATAGCGTCGGAGTTCTCAAAGATTTTCGAACTGCTATTTAATGGAGGCACTGCTAAATTGCAGATGGTCAGAGATGAGGAGGACGATGAGATTATCGGGGTTGAGATCATGGCCCGACCGCCGGGTAAGCGTACGTCTCGCCTGAGTATGCTCTCGGGCGGAGAACGCAGCCTCACGGCGGTGGCTCTCCTCTTCGGTGTGATGCGTGTCAGCCCGACACCGTTTTGCGTTCTTGATGAGGTAGATGCAATGTTGGATGAGGCCAATGTGGGACGGTTCCGCCGTATGCTCCAACAGTTGTCCCGAGACACGCAGTTCATCATCATCACGCACAATCGCGGCACCGTCGAGGTCGCGGATACGATCTATGGTATCTCTATGGGTGACGATGGGGTCTCCCAGTCTATCTCGTTGAGTCTGGAGGATTTACCGGCTTCTGAGACGATCTGATGATAGTCCTCGATCTGCAATGGGTTGGGTTTGTGGGGCTTCTCGTCCTAGGAACGATCCTTGCTGCCGTCTGGCTTAAGCGACGAGATGTATCCGATCGCGTCCGAGCCGGGACCTCGATACTGGGACTTCTGGATCAGGCACCTCTCGGATTTCTCATGCTTGAGGGAGAAACCGTTGTCTTTGCGAATACCTACGTCCGGCAGTTGTTGCATCTTCGCCCTGAGGCTAGGCATTTGCCTGAGGCCGAGTGGGCCCCGCTTCTGGCAACAGACCGGAACGAGGTGCGGATGGGCAGTCGTGACACGGAGGGACGATTTCGAAGTCTGACTTTTGGCTCCGGTCGGACCGCCCGGTGGTGGGTTTTCCCTTGGGATGAGCATGACGTGGTCTTTATATTGGACGTCACGATGCAACAGCGTATGGCTCAAGCGACACGTGCGCTCGTGAATGATTCAGGGCATGATCTGCGAGATTCTCCGTCGGCATCAGAGTGAACTCCATATCACCAGCCCGGTGCACAATGGGTGCGGAACCTGCGCGTGGTTTGTGCTTTCTTTTGCTCCAGATGGCTGAAATGAGCGCTTTAAGGCGTTATGTGCAGCGGTTTGGATTCCTGATACTGATCGCTCTCGTTCTCATCGGCTATTGGTTCCTTCCGATCTCTGGGAAAGTTCTGATTATGCCTGGAGACACGGAGGAATCTCTCATGTGGCCTCAGTTTTAGCTCAAACCGTCTTTATCGGGGCAAGAGGTTAATGTGACCGTCACCGATATCGAACCCTGGACGTTCGTGACCTTGACGGTGGACGGTGTCCCTGCTCGTCCTGCTCGGGAGGCGATCTCGCAGTCAGGGATCTGGTCGTGGTCTTGGTCGTTCACGCCTCCTGTCGATACCGGATACACACTGTGGTTTTTCCACGATTGCCACCTGGGGTGTGTTGAACGGGGGCGTGTCTCGGTAGGTCGTGAGCGTCAGTCTCCAACATCCTCGGGCATTCCAACCAAGTTAGGGCTGGTGCTGGCGGATCCGGACCGGAACTGGCACGGACGGGTGGGGTGGGCGGTGGAGATCACCTATGCGACTCTGGCCGAGGAACCTTATTGGGGCGTCGATGATCTAGCTGCCAGGGTGAGGGCTCATCACGAAAAAGGGCTTAACGTCCTGATCCGGGTTGATTATGAGCAGGAACAGAGTCTGCCGCCGATCGATGATTATGTGGCGTTGTCTGAGTACCTTGCCTACTTTCGTCGCCTGGGTACCGATGAACGTCTAACAGATGTCTATGGGTACGTCGTGGGCAGTGATTATAATGCACGGGATGCTTCCGCTCGGGCTCCTGACCGTCCGACGACGCCGACATGGTATGCTCGGGTTTTCAATGGGTATGGAGAACCGGTGACTCACACGGATAACGTCGTTCAAGTTCTGCGTGCCAAGCGACCGGAAGCCCGTGTGATTGTAGGACCGCTCCGGCCCTGGATAGACGACCAGGATGGCAGTCATACGTACACTAAAGACGTGCCCTGGCTGAACTATATGAATAGTCTAGTGGCAGCTCTTGACGCCAGCATCCAGAACAAAGCACGAGCTGGCATTTCGATGGTTGCTCCAGATGGTTTTGACGTTCAGGCTCCTGGGCAACCCGACATTCCGGTTGTCACGGTTCAAATCCAGAGTGCTTCTCCTCCTGAGGAGGTCGTGACGGCTATCAAAGATCGCATGGTCGCTGTCCAGCGACAGGAGCAAGCGCAGGCGGAGGCTGCCCAGCGGCGGACGCTCGCCGATGCTGAATTCTACGCCGCCCAGAAGGCTGCCGATGCGGACGCTTACAAAATATCTCAAATGGCGACCGCGGAAGCAGAGAAGATCGCCAAGATGTCAGAGACCCAGCAGGAGGCCATTCGGGCTATGCTCCAGGAGCTTTCCCCGTATGACGAATTAGCCTCCCAGTACATTCAGTTGATGATCGCCCAGGAACTGAAAGATAACAGCAAGTGGATCATAAGTGGGGGGAACGCGGTAGATTTTGTACCCCGGGTTGAGCTTCCCGACCAACCTTAAAACGTCGAGGCGAAAGGCCCCGGGCTCTGGTCTTTGCGGATATCCCGGTTCCCGACGTAAGGTCTGGTAAAATGGCATACCATGGGTGGAGGAAGCGACTATGAAGCGATTGATTGGGTTGATCATCGTTCTGGCGGTCATCTTTTCGTGCATAGGATCCGGATGGTTATATCGGCGGGGGATAGGGCCGCTGTCCCAGGCGGAGATGGCGATTCCCAAAGTCTACGCGTACCGGGATTGGCAGCGGATCGGGGTTCAGTTGACGACGGGCGATACTCTCTATATCCGAGCGCAAGGTCGGTGGTTGTACACACCGGGTGAGTATCATGGTCCTGAAGGTCATAAGACATATCGAGCGCCCAATACGTATCCGATTCCTTCGATAGCAGGCGGGGTGCTTCTGGGGCGTATTGGTGAGGAAGGGGCGCCGTTTGTCGTGGGGCGCGGGCGTACCTTGATCGCGGATCGGGATGGCTTTTTATATCTGCGGATCAATGACGATATCCTGAGCGATAACAAAGGATATGTGCGGGTTGAGACTACGGTCAGCACGCCCACCCCGCAAAACTAGCGAGATCGGGGAGGGCGATTTGCTAATGACAAATTAGCTCTCCCTCCCCTGTCATTCAGCCAGTGGGCTCCGATTCGCGGGAGGCGGTGGGGCGGTTTTTCTCTCGAGCGCGCTGGTAATCGTTGAGATCGAAGTACGTATGGAGGGTACTGTCGCGAACCACCCATAGACGCGATGCAAAGCGCTTGATGAAGTATCGATCGTGCACGACGGCGATCACCGTTCCGTCAAAGGCGGTCATCGCTTGCTCGAAGCTGGAGCGGCTGGGGATGTCGAGGTGATTGATCGGTTCATCGAGGATCAGGACGTTGCATCCGGAAGCCACGAGTTGGGCGAGCACGAGCCTCGCACGCTCCCCATAACTGAGGTTGCGAACCGGCGTGAAGACCTCATCCCCGGTAAACAGGAAGAAGTGCAGGAAGGAACGGACATCCGTGTCCGACACGGTTGCGATGTCTCGGATCGTCTGAAACGGTGTGCTTTCCGCATCCAGCGTTTCCAGCTCCTGTCCGTAGTAGCCAACCCGGATGTTGGTGCCCCATCTCAGTTCACCCGCGATGGGCTCGATCTCCCCGTGTAACGTGCGGAGTAGGGTCGTCTTCCCGGATCCATTCGGACCCGTGACTGCTATCCTTTCCCCTGCTCGCACGATATCATGGATACTTTCTACGATGGGGATACCCTCATACCCTACCGCTAACGCCTGCATGATCAGTACGTCTCGACCACCTTCGGGTACATCCTCGAACTCTAGCTTCATGTGCCATGTCGGCTTGGGTTTTTCGATGCGCTCCTCGGCAAGTTCGCGCTCGATTCGTCGTCTTTGAACGACCGCTCGACGCGCGATGCCCTTGGCGATTTTTCTGGGGGCGAAGTCGATCGTGCCCTGTTCGATGCTGGATGCGTAGCCTGAGAGTCGTCCTGCCTCCTGGGTCAGTTGGGCGATACGTTCCTGCTGGTCCTTGTAGGACTCCCATTGTCTCTCCATCTCCCGCTGTTTGATCTCCAGATACTCCGTGTAATTCCCGCTGTAGAGGGTGACGGTATGGGTAACATCATCAATTTCCAGGATCTGATCCACGGTTCCATCCAGGAACGTTCGAT
>DAOTTS010000120.1:0-32608 GCA_034437735.1 Anaerolineae bacterium | reverse complement strand
CCGTACTGCGCCTCATCCTTGCGCTTCACAATCGGGAACGTCTCCAGGATATACGCCAGCTCCTCCCGCGTCAGCCCGTAGAGGTGCGCGTAGAGCCCGTCGAGGTCGGCGCGGAGCTGCGCCCGGCGGGCCTCGTCCCAGGTGAAGGGCGGGCGGGGCCAGCCCGGCTCGATAGCCTCGAAGGGCACGTAAAAGGTCACCTGCCGGCTCTCGCCGCCGTCGATGGTGGAGGCGACGAGGACATCGTCCTCGGGCTGGCCGTCGACGCGCCAGAGGCGGTGGCGGACCGCGATCACGCTGCCGGGTGCGAAGATGGTTTGGGTCATAGGTGCTTCTTTCTTTGTGTAGAAGTATACACAGAGAAGTCTACCGCACACTTTCGAAATGCGCAAATCTGGATGGACATCGAAGATTGTCAGGGGATTGGAAGGTGGGAGCGCCTAATTGTCAGGTAAATGGAAGGAGCCTTGGAGACCTTTCCCTGGGTTGTGCCAGACAGCCGCGACCTACGATACCGCCGCGCACCAACGGAGGGTCTGTGTGCCATAAGAGGAGGTGACCGATGGGTATCAGGTTCAGAGGGCCGGGGAAGGTGCCGGTGACCTTACACGTCAACGGTGAGGAGACGGAGGTCTTTGTCGAACCCCGGCGCACCTTGCTGTCCGTGTTGCGCGAGGAACTGGGATTGACCGGCGGGAAGCGGGGATGTGGCAAGGGCCAGTGCGGCGCCTGTACCGTGATCATTGATGGCGAGTCGGCGTACAGTTGCCTGACGCTGGCGGTCGAGTGTGAGGGCCGCGAGATCCGCACGATCGAGGGCGTCACGGATGGCCACGACCTGCATCCGGTGCAGCAGGCCTTTATCGACCACGATGGGTATCAGTGCGGGTTCTGCACGCCGGGGCAGGTGATGGCCGCGGTCTCGCTGCTGGCGCACACTCCCCATCCGACCGAGGCGGAGGTGCGGAAGGGGATGTCCGGGAACGTCTGTCGCTGTGGCGCCTATCCCAACATTCTGACGGCGGAGCTCGCTGCCGCAGAGACGATGGCGGGCGAGGTGGAGGGATAATCCGATGCCGACGATCAAGAAGACGAAGGTCGAGTTTGAGGGGCGGGCTGATCGGGCGGTTCTTGCGTTCTCCGCATCCGCACGCACGGGTTGAGGCTGTGGATAGTACGGAGGCGGAGGCAATGCCCGGCGTCTTTGGGGTCTGGCACCACTTTCAACCCCCACCGGTCACTCATCTTGAGGGACGCGCGCTCTTTCCGGAGGAACTGGCGTACGAGGGGGCCGAGGTCGCCTTTGTGGCTGCGCGAGCAGCCCTATACGTTCAAGGGCCTGCGCCAGGCTTACGAGATGGGTGCGGAACGGGCCGGGTGGTGGGATCGGGAGGGCGCGGAGCGGCAGGAGGGGCCCTGGCGGCGCGGCTGGGGTATGGCGAGTCAGATTTGGGGCGGTGGGGGCGGCCCTCCGGCCAATGCCATTGTCAAACTGCTGCCCGACGGCACCGCCGAGGTGATCGCCGGCGTGCAGGATATTGGGACCGGCACCCGGACGGTGCTGGCGCAGGTGGCGGCCGAGGAGTTGGGCTTGCCGTTGGATGCCGTGCGGTGTTCCCTGGGGGATACGCTCTCGGCACCCTACGGCCCTGCGAGCGGTGGGAGCATGACGTTGGCCTCCATGACGCCCGCCGTGCGCTCGGCGGCGCGGGAGGCGCTCCGGGCGCTGATTGAGCTGGCGGCTGTCATGCTCGACCTGGAGGACGTGGAGGCGGACCGCTTTGCGGTGGAGGATGGCGATATCGTCTATCTGGACGATCCCGAGCAGCGGATCGCTTTCACGACGGTCACGGCGAAGATGGGCGACTATATGATCGTGACCAAGGGGGCGCGCGGGCCCAATCCCGACGACAAAGGGGTCAATACGTTTGGCGCGCATTTTGCCCAGGTCGCGGTCAATACGGAGACCGGGCAGATTCGCGTCGAGCGGGTGGTCGCGGCCCACGACGTGGGGCGCATCGTCAACCCGATGACGGCGGAGAGTCAGGTCTACGGGGGGGTGATTCAGGGGCTCGGGTTCTGCACCTCGGAGGCGCGGGTGATTGATCCGGACACGGGTTTGCAGTTGACCGCCAATCTGGAGGCGTACAAGGTCCCGATCCTGAGCGATATCTCGGAGATCGAGGTGCTCTTTGTCGACGTCGCCGACACCGAGGCCAACAGTGTGGGCAGCAAGGGGCTCGGTGAGCCGCCGATCATTCCGGTGGCCCCAGCGATTGCGAATGCCGTGTTCGATGCGGTCGGCGTTCGAGCGACCGAGTTGCCGATGACGGCGGATCGAGTGCTGGAGCTTTTGTCGAGGGCTGCGTGAGCGGCTCGCTCGTGCGGGGAGAGAGTCCGCGCTGCAACAGGAGGAAAATCTATGGCTATGCATCCATTTGAGCATGCGAACGCCCCCTCAATTGAGGAAGCGGTTGAGGTTTTGGACGAAACGTGCCGCCCGCTCGCTGGAGGGACGGATCTTGTCACGCTGATGAAGGAGGGGATTGTCACCCCTGCGCGTATTTTGAATCTGAAGACCATCCCTGAGTTTGCCCGCGTCGTCAAGGAGGCGGACGGCTGGCACGTCGGGGCGTTGACGACCCTGTCGTCCTTGGCTGGGAGTGAGGACCTTCGCGGGGAGCCTGGGCTTGCCGCGCTCGTTCAGGCGACTGAAGCCTCCGCCTCCCCTCAGATCCGGCATATGGGCACGCTGGGCGGGAATCTGGTGCAGCAACCCCGCTGCTGGTACTTCCGGAACCGGCACGTGCCCTGCTGGCCCTGGATGCCTCTGTGGTGTTGGTGGGGCCAGATGGCGAGCGGGCGCTTGTGCTTGCGGACGTCTACCGCCAGCCTACGCCCGACGTGCAGCGCGCCGACGGCTATCATCCGGTCACGGTTCTTGAGCCCGACGAGCTCATCACCGAGATCGTGATCCCGCAGCCGGAGGAGGGCACCCGGTCGGTCTACGTGAAGATAATGGAGCGGGGCGACTGGGATTTCGCCCTGGTCAGCGTCGCCGTCCGTCTCCGGATGTCGGGCGACGTGGTCGAGGACGCCAAGATTGCACTGGGCGGCGTGGCGACCATCCCCTGGTCCCGGGATGAAGCTGCGCAGTTGCTGGTCGGACAGCGGCTGACTGAGGAGGTTGTCGATGGCGTCGCCGAGGCTGCGGTCGAAGACGTCCGTCCTCTGGCGCACAACGGGTATAAGGTCGATCTGCTGAAAGGCGCGATCAAGCAGGCGCTGCGAGCTCTGGCGCAGCCCACGTTGATGTGTTAGTTAGTAGGGAGGGTCACGCTACCGCCTGAAACGCCGTGCGTTCGACGATCTCGTCCTGCAGCGCCCGGTCCAGCTCCGTGAAGTACGCGCTGTACCCCGCGACCCGGACGACCAGGTTGCGGTACGCGTCGGGAGTTGCCTGCGCCCTCCGCAGTGTCTCGGCCGAGACCACGTTGAACTGCACGTGAGGGATTTTGAGCGCTGAGAAGGCCCTTAACAGGGCGGCGAAGGTGGTCAGGTTCTCCCGACCCTCCAGCGCATCCGGCAGGAACTTCATATTGAGCAGCGTGCCGTTGGAGGCCAGCTTGAGGTTGAGCTTGCCCACAGAGCGCAGCACGGCCGTCGGCCCCTTGCGGTCGCGGCCGGCTGACGGGGAGAGCCCGCCATCGGCCAGGGGGGCGCCGGCGTGCCGCCCATCGGGCGTGGCGCCGACGTCCGCGCCCATCGGGACGTGCGCCGACACGGTGTAGAAGCCCGGCTGGTAAGTCCCGCCCCGGATGTTGCGGTGTTGGGCGACGATCTCGCTGTAACGATCCGCCCACTGCGCTGCCAGCGCATCGACCTGGTCGACGTCGTTGCCGTACTTGGGTGCGCAGTTGAGCAGCCGCTGCCGTATGGGTTCGTGGTCGGCGTAATCATCGCGGAGTGCATCCATCAGGTCCGCTGCCGGCATCCAACCTCTTTCGAAGACGCCGCGCTTCACGGCTGCCAGGGAGTCCGCCACGTTGGCGATCTGGACGCCCTGGACGCCTGAGAAGTTGTACTGGGCGCCGCCCGCTGTGACGTCCGTGCCCGTATTGATGCAGTCGCCGATCACCGAGGAGAGGAACGGTGAGGGAATGACCTCGCCGTGAACGCGGTCGACGGTATTGCACCCCTTGACCATCAACGTCACAAAGTGGGTCAACTGCTGATCGTAGGCTGCCTCCAGCTCCTCAAAGCTGCCAATCTCCGTCAGGCTGGGGGTCGGCAGCCCGATCTGCTCGCCGGTCTGCGGGTCCTTACCGCCGAAGAGGGTGAGTTCCAGCACGCGGGTCATATTGAAGAGCGACGCGTCACTCCATCCCAGGGCCTTGCCCGGCGTTGACAGCTCGACGCATCCGACGACCGCGTAGTTGTGGGCGGTCTCCGGCGGGATACCCCGGTCGATCTGTCCGGGGATGATGACCTCGTCGTTGAAGACCTGGGGCATCCCACTGCCCAGGCTGATCACGTACGCGGCGGTCTCCAGGAACCGCTGGGGGCTGTGTTCGTGGATGCGGATTGAGAGGTTGGGCTGGGTGAGGCCGAGATCCGCCTGGGCCCGCAGGCCCATGTAGCTGAGGGCGTTGGTGGCGTCGCCCCCCGCCGGTCGCTGCCCGCCCAGGACGATGTTGAAGCCGATGGGAAAGCCGGCGAAGTAACGGGCGCTGCTGCTGCTCCGCAGGAGCACGACCTCGTTGAACTTCAGCCAGAGACGCTCCAGCAGCCGCTGGGCCTCCGGTAGGGTCAGGGTGCCGTCCTCCAGATCCCCGGCGAGATAGGGCCATAGTATCTGGTCCAGCCGCCCCGGCGAGAAGCTGCTGGCGTTGGACTCCATCTGGAGGAGGACGAAGAGGAACCACAGGGACTGCAGCGCCTCCCAGAAGGTGCGTGGGGGGCGCGTTGCGATCCAGGTGCAGATTGACGCGATGCGTTCGAGTTCGTGCGTTCGCACGGGATCCTCGCTCTGCGCGGCGTGCTCTGCCGCTAATGCCCCGTACCTCCGCATCAGGGTCTCGGCGGCCTCCAAGGCGGTCAGCACCGCGTCGTAGAAGGTCTGGTGCCGGCGTTCGTGAACACTGGGCTGGTGACGTGCTTCCTCCACCCTAGTGCGCAAGCCTGCCACGCCCAGATTCAGCCATCCCTTGACGTCCGGGACAATGTGGCCCTGCGCGTGGTCGGTCTGATTGAGGCTGAAGACTTTGCCTGCTACCGCTTGACGGACGTCCTCCGGTACCTGTCGTGCGACTTGATCCTCCAACGTTTTTCCGGGCCAATAGGGGAAGATTTCCTCGCGCAGTTCTTGAATCTGATCGGGTGTGATGTCGAACGGATCCTGGGGTCGGGTGGGCAGCGTCTCCAGTTCCCGGTCGATCCAGTCTACCGCGCCTTCCGGGGCGATCACGCCCATCCGGGGTAAGCGCGAGCGGTTGCCGACGATGAGCTCGTCCGGGTCGATGGTGAGGCTCATCTCCTGTGCCAGGTGCCGCAGCATCTTGGCGCGGCGGAGGATCATCGGTTCGCCCTCGGTCTGCCAGTAGCTCTCGGTGGCGTACCGGGCCCGCTCCAGATCGACCTCTCGGCGCCGGTTGAGCAGCCGGTCGCGGATGCGTTCGCTGCCCGGCGTCGGGGCCGTGTGTCCCCATTGGGATGGGGGATAGGCCGCACTCGGGTTGCGCCATAGTTCGTCTAACGTTGGCTCGCTAGGCATGGTCACTCCCTACACTAAGTAACTCCGTAAAAGTCTCTTCATTCATCGTGAAGACCGCCCCCAAGGACGGGGGCTATGAGCAGTGTTAAGATACTTGTTCTTACCTGCTAGGTATGCGATCCGGCATGGATCCAACACTATTCCGGTTGGAGCATCCGGCGTGCCAGCCAACCACATCCGAGAATCGGGCCGTCATCCTGCGTCGCGGTGGGCAGAATCTGGACCCGGCAGCTTACAGAGTCATAGGAGCAGTTCGGCACCATCTGGCGGGCAGGCTCGAGGAGTAGATCGCCCGCTTTGGCGACGCTGCTCCCCACCACATAGCGTTCGACGTCGAGGATCATCGCCATCGTCGCGATCCCAGTGCCCAGCGCCCGTCCGGCCCGCGTCATCACCTCGCGAGCCAGGGCGTCTCCGGCTTCCGCCCGAGCGGTCACGTCCTTGCCGGTGATAGCGTCTCCATCATCGAGCGGCGGTCCTGATCGTTCCCGGGCGCGCCGATAATGCTCTGCCAACCAGGGGCCGCTGAGGTAGGTCTCCAGGCAGCCCCGGGACCCACACGAGCACAGATCCCCGTTGGGATCGAGGGTCGTGTGCCCGATCTCGCCGGCGGTGTTGTGGATGCCCCGGTAGAGCTCGCCGTCGAGGATGATCGCCGCGCCGACCCCGGTGCCCACCACGATGTAGACCATACTCTTCGATCCGCGCCCGCTGCCGTAGTGGAATTCGCCCAGGGCGGCGGCCTTGGCATCGTGCTCCAGGCAGACGCGCACCTCGCGGTGGCCTCGCAACGTGGGGGTGGCGCGCAGGCGCGTTTCGAGTATCTGCCGCAGCGGCGTATGGTGCAGCGCCGGCAGGTTGGGCGGATCGATCAACGTCCCCGTCTTGTGGTCGACGGGGCCCGGCGTACAGATGCCGACGGCGCCGATGTGCGCGTCGTCTGGAACGTGAGGTTGCAGGGCCGCGACATTCTCCGCGATGCGCGCGACGACCGACGCAGGCCCTTCGTGGGCGTCCGTTGGAATGCGGCGGCGCGCTACGATCCGTTGGGAAGGATCGATCAACCCCAGGGCGATCTTCGTCGCACCCAGATCCACACCCACGACCCAGTCCGAGCTCATCGTCCTCTTGAACCTCCATCAGGGTGACCTCCACGTCGTTACCACGTCCCTCATCATACAGCGGGGATCGAAAATATCCAGTTGCGTAAATCCTACCCTTAAAATTGCTTGACAGATAGATTAGAATTTTGTATGATGTCAATAAATAACTAATCGGTTAGTTATTCGCAAGGAGGAAGAGCATGGTGCCCAGGCCCGATGTGAGTGAGAAGCGCATGGCGCAGATTATCGAGGCGGCGACGCGGGTCTTCGCCGCGAAGGGGTTTGACGGTGCGACGATGGCGGATATCGCCGATGCTGCCGGTATCAATAAGGCCACAATTTACCTCTATTTTGAGAGCAAATATGGGCTGATTCAGGCTATTGCGGAGGAGATTTTCACGCAGGAGATGGTTGGCCTGGAAGCTATCCGCGATATGCCCGGCACCGCCACAGAGCGGCTGAACCGATACTACGACGTCCTTATCGCCGAGGAGGCGGAGGTACTCCCGCTGATGCCCATTATCTACGAGTTCTACGCGCTGGGCTTGCGTCGTGACGACGTGCGTGAGGTGATTGTGAGCTATCTGCAGAGGATCTCGGCGTCCCTGGAAGCCATCATTCAAGACGGGGTTGCGACAGGAGAATTTGAACCTACGGACGCGCGCAAGGCCGCGCGGGCGTTAAACGCGATGATGAGTGGCACGTTTCTGCATTGGGTCTACGCGGCAGAGGATGTGGATGTCAGCGCACAACTGCGTTACAGTGTCCGTTTGATATTTCGAGGTCTCATCAGATCTACATAGGAGAAGGAAATGAAAACTAAGTGCCTCAGTCTTTCTTTGGTATTGGCATTGCTGTTGTTGGGCGGTATATGGCTTATAACAAGCATAGATGATCATGCCTCAGCCAAAACCTTGACTCACCCTATGACAGCGCCCTCACCTACGGGCGGTCCCGATGCCTCCGGCTACGTCTACACGGACAGTCTGATGGCTTCCAATCTCTACAACTGGATAGATGTCGCCTCAAGCGGCGCTGAGGTCGGCTTTGCTACTGAAGATACAGGGTATGAAGATCTCAACCTCCCCCAACCCTTTACATTTTACGGTGAAGATTACGACAAGATATATGTTACAACAAACGGATACGCCACCTTTCGTTACATCCAAGCCAGTGACATTGTCACCCAATGTACGCCCGCCGAACGGCAGCCTCGGGAGTCGCTGGCAGCCTTATGCACCGACCTTGTGGGGGACACGGTCTACTA
Source organism: Anaerolineae bacterium (assembly GCA_034437735.1). Taxonomy (GTDB): domain Bacteria; phylum Chloroflexota; class Anaerolineae; order B4-G1; family SLSP01; genus PWVB01. The sequence continues at coordinate 24,465 of DAOTTS010000120.1, read as the reverse complement.
TTCTACGACCACGGCCTACAATGGACATCAGACCTTCATCATCCAGTACAATTCTGTTACCCACGCAGCTTCTGGGTTGACGACTACCTTTCAGATCATCCTGGATCTGGAGGATGATGCTGTCACCTACCAGTATCGCTCGGTTCCCACAACGACCGGCATGACGACCACCGTCGGCATCATTGGATATGCGGCCAACCGAGAAGATGTTCTGACTTATTGCCAAGAGCTGGGTGGATGTCCACCGCAGGACGAAATGGCTGTACGCTTCAGTCTGGCTCCGCATCCGGCGTTGGATATCAAACTTATGCCGAGCAACGAGTTCGCAGACGCGGGCGACATAGTGACGTATACCCTAGTGATAAGCAACACTGGCGACGCAGCAGCGAACGACGCCATAATGACGAACACGCTTCCCACCGGCCTGTCCTACGTCAGCGGAACACTGGAGGCTTCGGCGGGAGTCCCTACCTACCGGATCGCTGAGCGCGTCGTTCGCTGGGACGGCGACCTGGCCCCAGGGTTGCCCGTCACGCTTACCTATGCCGCCACACTCAACACCAGTGATTACGTCTATAACACCGCTGTCCTCAGCCATCCGCTGGCATTGGAAGAGGCTGGCGTGACCAGCAGTCCGGCAGACCCGTGGGATGATCCGGCTCCGCTGGACACCGCTCACGTCTTCAACGACGATTTGGGTGGGCGGCGGTACATTGCTGTGGACGCAGAAGGCCTGCCCCACGTGGCTTATGCTGGCAGCACCGGACTGTACTATGCTACGCTCAGCGGCACGGTGTGGCTTGATGAGATGGTCCCCGGTGCGGGATACGGTCTCTCTGATGCGACACTCGTTGTAGATGAGCCGGGGGCCGCATACATCGCCTTCGCGGGTGATGATGAAATCCGGGTCGCTGAGCAGATCTCCGCCGGCGGCGCGCTGACGTGGACCGTAACCTCGGTGGCGGATGAGGTAGATAGCTGGTACTTGGGCACCCTGGATCTGCAACGCGGCAGCGATGGTGACCTCCGTCTGGTGTATGACTATGGTGACGCATTATATTATACGGCTCAGAGCGACACAGGATGGCTGACACCCACCGAGGTCATCCCCAAAGATGACTGCGACCTTGACAGCGGCTATGCCCTGGCGCTGGATGCCGAGGATATCCCGCATGTGGCGTGCCGGCACTTTTCGTCGGGAAACCGGGAACTGCGTCTCTATACTCGCACGCTCACCGCGCCGTGGACCACTTACGAGGTCGTAACCAGCAGCGACACCACATTGTACTACTATCCCAGCCTGACCTACGACGGGGCGATGCCCCATCTCGCTTTCTTCGGAGCGTATCGGAGGCTCTATCATGCCCAGTATGACGGTGCTTGGCAGACAACGCTGGTGGACGACAGTGCGCCGTCGACTTACCTGCGGCAGGGAACGGCGCTGGATATCCATAATGGACTGGTAGGTATCGCGGCGACGCTACGAGAAGGCAGCTATGGCAACTATACCATGACCCTTCAGTATGCCGCCCGCCCGTTAACCAGTACGACGTGGGCCACGGAGACGGTGGCAACCCTGGCCTATGAGGTGGGTGACCCGGAGCCCACGCTGGCCCTGGATGGTGACGGACACGCGCACCTCGCCTACTATTACAATCCCGACAAGGTTCTCCGCTACGCAGCGGAGGTGAGCGCCTTCACCCCCGACGTCGTAGACAAAAGCAGGCGCATTCGCAGCGCTGCGGTCGCCGTGGACAACGGCGGCGGCATCCACGTGGCGTGGCACAGCGACGATCTGCGCTACGCAGTCGGTGCAGCCGGCACAACCACCTGGACTCGTGACATCGCGGTTTCCAGCCCTGGCATGACCTATCTCAATCTCGCGTTGGCAGTCGATGAAGCCGAAACGCCGCATCTTACCTACGGTATGGAGGGTGAACCGCTCTATCACGCCGTACCGAGCGGCACCCTATGGATCACGCGCCAGGTCGACCTACCGGGCAACGTCGATGTTTACCCGTCTATCGGCGCTGACACAGCCGGCTCCGCACACCTTGTCTACGCGGCTCACGAGGCGGGCGATCTGGCGGTGCGTCACGCCGCGTTTGATGGTACGGCTTGGAGCACCGAGACGCTGGCCATCGCCGGCCCGGATCAATGGGACCACTGGCAGAAACCTCAAGTGGTGGCGCAAGACGGTAAGGTCTATGTGTTGTACCCCGAATGCACGGCTTACGTCGAGAGTGAAATGTATCCCATCCATTTGATCCTGCAGACTTGGGACGGCAGCAGTTGGATCCAGCAGACGCTCGACACCTTTGTCGGTCAATGCAACTGGAACCTGGACTATCAGCTTTCTGGGGACGATGATGGGCGGCTGGCAGCCGTCGTGAGAATCGGTGGCGAGGCAGTGCGACCTAGCCCGCTGGTCAAAACCTTCTGGATCGAGGAGAAAGGCACCAGCGCGGCCATGCTTGCGGCGGATAAGCACCTAGAACCGGGCCTTCAGGTCTCCAACAGCTCTATGGGCCTGTCGTCTGGCATGTCGTCTGCGAAAGTCCCTTTCTGGTCGCTGGGAACAGGCTGGATGTCCACGCTGATTGAGGATGGCCTCCGGGTTATCCAATATCTGGATCAAGCGGGCAATCCGTCGGAAAAGATTCCAACCGGCGAAGGCCGCTCCCGTGTGACTATCGAAGATGGTACGGGACGGGGCGGTACGAGCGTCATCGTGGAGAGGTGGGACGATAGGAATGAGTTGACGGTGCCTCGGACTCAATCGGAAGTGCAACCGGCGGCCTGCTGTTTAGACACCGCGGTTGTTCCCTCAGAAGCTGCCGCCGCGGGCTGCACAGCAGCGCCGACGCATACTGACGGCGAATGTGACACCCAGGTCGAGGTCACGGCGAACGCGGCTGAGGGTTGGATCTTCAGTCACTGGAGCGGCGCTGCCAGCGGCACCGACGCGACCGCGATGGCGCTGATGGACGGAGAATTGCCGGCGTGTTCCGTCGCCACTGCCCACTTCATCGAGGAAGAGGCGACGTCGACCAAGCGTGCTATCGCTTTGCCGGTCACCAGCGGCGTCTACCCCGATCAGGGAATCTATTACAAGATTGGCATGACATGGCTGGGACCTGAGTCGGCGTTTATCGGGATACAGGATCCGTATCCCTGGTCGCGGGTGGCGTACATCACCGACACTTTGGACTGGGGGTCATACGTCAGTCAGTGTGAACACGATGATGTAGACCATGAAATCACCTGCACTGGCCTGTTCCCGGAGTCAGAGACAGGGATCAGCACCTACGCCGCCTTTGAGACCCGGACGACGTGCGATCTCTACACGACGGAAGATCCCCATGGATCGGTCCGCAACACCGCACGGGTGCAAATCGGCGACTATATCTTTAACCCGGTGGACGAAACCGAAGTGTTCGTTCCCTTCCGGCTTAAGGCCTCGACTCCTAACTTCCTGCCCAATAGCGATTTCAGCCCAGGACAGACGGTACTGCTCTACACAGTACCCAAGGGTGACGAGCCGGACTGTTGTACGTCCTGTGCGCTCGACGTTTACGTGGTAGTGGATGGCAACACGGCGAATCCACTCAAGATGGAAAATCAGGCCGAGGGCGTTGCCGACCGCAACCAGGCCGATTTCGTCAAAGACGACTGCCATCATTCGCTCTGGTTCGAGCCGACTGAGGACCGGACGTACATCCTCGATCTCTACGTTGTCAACCAGGGCGACCCCTTTGAACCATACTACCTGGCCGACACGCTGCATCTGGCCCCAACGTCCACGCCGGAGCTTGTTGTCTACACTGACCTGCGGGAGCTCTTCAACGAATTTGAGATGACAGACGATAAGTCTCCTACCACTGACTCCAATGGCAACTGTATCCTCGACTACTACGACGCGCTGGCTCGTATGGTCCGCTATGCGGAGGAGCAGAAGGGGGTCCTCATCGACGTGCGCCAGGACGCTTATACTGCTGATCACGTCTTTTACAACAGCCTAACTACGCGCCAGACGATGGGTGAGGAGATCGACGAGAACGTCACCGCTCACCTGGAAGGTTTCAAACTCTATCTCTTCAACATCGCCATTATCGGAGACGACGCGGTGGTGCCTTTCTACCGGATGGAAACACCCGACACCGTCTTTGATGAGAGCGATTATCTCAGCAGCTACGGCAGTAACGGCAACCCAACCCTCTATGACACGCAATATCCCAGCGGTGTTCCTCACGGCTACTACATGTCCGATTTGCCCTACGCCACCTACGAGGCAACCCTACCCCACGATCCCAAGCCCAACATCAGCATTGGGCGCATCTACTACGAGACCCCTCTGGCACTCAGTCAAGCCATTGAGGCGTACGAACAGCCCATCGACGTGCGGCCCGGCAAGAGTTCTGCCGCCTTGTTTTATCTTGCCAACGAGAAAGGCTTACGCTGGGAGGATATCTCTGAGCGAGCCATTAAACCGCTGCTGCATAATCATTACGGGTCCGGATTGCAGGAGAACGTGGGCTACACCGCTCCTGAGAGCTTTGAGAAACAGCGGGCTTATCTCTACAGTGGCGGCACCACGCCCTGGAATGCCATCACCACCACACGCCGGGCCGTCGTTGACACCGACTTTGTCTTCTTCAACTCGCATGCTAACCAGTTTGGCTGGGAGACGGAGGCTGTACGGCGGGGGATATCTAACACCCGTGATATTGATTTTACAGATTTGACCGGCGCCACGATGGACGTAGCGATCAGCACAGGCTGTCACGCAGGGTACAATCCCGCTTTCTATCAATACGACGGCACCTATCCACTCTACCGTCAGAATATGGTGCGGGCTATGCTCGATCATCACGTCGCCTATTACGCCCCGAGCACCTACGGTTATGGTGACAACACCGTCACGTCGCACCATGACCTACTGACCAAGAACTTCCTCTCGGCGCTCTTCAACCGCCGCTACGATAAGGTCGGCGACGCTTACTACCTCGCGTTGGCGCGCTATCGGAATGCTACAGGGGGGAGGCAGGACTGGAACCAATATGTCGTCTACAGTATGCATCTCTTTGGACTACCCACACAGCCGCTCAAGTGGTCGGATGCAACGCTTCAGACGGCGGCACTTTCGCCTTCCCGTCTCGCGCACAACGCACCCAGGGGTGTCGAGGACAACGTGATCACTATTTCCGACTTTGAGGTGAGTTTTGACGACCAAGGCCGGGCTGTTTTTGAGGTGCCCGAGGGCGGTCGAAGCGCCAAGCCCTTTGGGCCGGTGCTGCCAGTCGTCCGACGGAGCCACTTGCTGCCTTGGGACGCGACGAACATTGTCGTTACCCTCACCTCGAGCGAGGCTCGCCCTTATACGGAGACTGTCGAGATGCAACACTCACAACCCATCTGCTACTCCTTCGGCCCACTCACCGGCACCTTTGAGACGACGGGTCTTTATCCCACCTCCTTGCTCATGCACACCATCTTCTCCGACGTCGGAGGTCTCCGCCTCGATCTTGCTGTCACGCCGCTGCGCTATGATATCGACACTGGCGAGGTTACCCTGTACGATGCGCTCACCTACCGCATTACCTACGACAGTGCAACACCGGCTGCCTTGAACGATCTCCGAGTCAACCGGGCGATGACGGTGGCGACGGAGAGTGTCGCCGTGCCTGCGAGCGTTACACTGCAGACCCCCACACCGTTGAGCGGCACGCTGGTCTGGGGCTTTGAGGACGGCGCGGGGAATACCATGGGCGATGACGTTGCAGCGCTGAACGTGGATGCCGGTTCCACCGTGCTGTCGTGGTTCTTTGACACCCAGGGGTGGCAGCCCGGTGAGAAACAGCTCTGGGTCTCCGCCCGCGATGAGGTCGGTCAGGTGGTGGCCTCGGGCAGCACAGCCTTTAAGGTGGTTCAAAAACAGTACACTGTTTACATGCCACTGATTATGAAGGAATAATATCCACAAACCAAATCGTCCCAATAGCCGGGATTTTCCAAGGAAAGAGCATCCGGTTTGGGGTAGTTTGAATTCTGGAACTACCTTATCCCATCTCCAGGATGAACTTGCCGGCTGCGCCGGTGTTGAATTCTGCGAACGCCGCCGGGCCCTCAACGAGCGGCACGCGGTGGGTGACGATCGGCTCGAACCGCACGTCCCGGCGGATCATAAAGCGGACCATCTCCTGGTAGATACCCTCGGGCATCACCTTGGATCCGTAGAGGGTGGCCTCTTTGTGCAAGAATTGGGCGGGATCGATGCTCTTGCCGCCGTTACCAATGCCGACAAACGTCGCTTTGCCTCGGGGACGGAGCACGTCCACGGCGTCACTCTGCCCCTTGACCGAGCCGCTGGTCTCAAAGGCCAACTCGACCCCACGACCCTCGGTGAGCGCCTGGACGGCGGTCACGGTGTCGCTTTCAGACGCGTTTATGACCTCGTCAGCACCCAGCGATTTGGCCAAAGCCAAGCGCTCCTCGATGAGATCGACCCCGTAGACGGTGGCGCCTAGCGCTTTGCCGACGACCACGCCCGAGAGGCCGACGGGCCCCAGCCCGATGACGACCAGCCGGTCGCGCCCGGAGGGGGAGAGCTTGCGCAAGGCGTTGTAGGCGGTGGCGCCGGTGCAGGCGAGGAAGGTTCCCTCGATGAAGCTCAGCTCGTCCGGCAGTGGGAGGCAGTTCCCGGCGGGCATCCGTGTGTACTCCGCGTCCCCGCCGTATCTGGAGGCTGCAATGCCGAGGTTTTCCGCGCACAGCACGGTCGCGCCGGCGCGGCAGTACTCACAGTGCTCGCAGCCCAGGGTGTGGTTGACCGTGACGCGATCTCCAACCTGGAGATGGTCGACGCACGAGCCGATCGCTTCGATGACGCCGGACGGCTCGTGGCCGATCACGACGCCCCGACGGATTCCTAACACCTCCGGCGTGCTCTGGTAGAAATGGAGGTCGCTGCCACAGATGCCTGCGGCCTCGATCCGGAGCAGCACCTCCTGAGGGCCGGGATCGGCTACGTCGAACTCACGTATCTCGGCCCGGCGATCCCCCAGCAACACTAATCCCTTGACGTGCCTCTTCATACTCAAGCCTCCTGGCTGTTGATTGATGGACGGTGGCTTCTCCGGTGACACCTCAATGATACGTCAAGTTCGAAGGCTGTGCAAAGCGGATTCGGTCTCGAGAGCCCGAGGGATGCGCGATGTTGACGAAAAGGGAACGCGTGAGTAAACTCGGTGCAGACCGGTGTGGGGTGCGGACCTATCATAATGGGAGGGATCCAATGGAGTGGTTGCAGGACCTTTTCGGCGTGCGGAAGCCGATTATCGCTATGTGTCATCTTTACGCGCTGCCTGGCGATCCGGGATATGATCCCGAGGGTGGGTTGCCGGAGGTGGTTCGGCGGGCGCGCCAGGACCTGGTCGCGCTGCAGGCGGGTGGGGTCGATGCGGTGATGTTCTCCAACGAGCGCAGTCTGCCCTACCTCACCGAGGTCGATGCGATTACGACTGTCTCGATGGCCCGCGTCATCACGGAGCTCAGGGACGATATCACCGTTCCCTACGGGGTCAACGTGCTCTGGGATCCCAAGGCCTCGATCGACCTGGCGGTGGCGACCGGTGCCGCGTTCGTGCGTGAGATCTTTACCGGCGTCTATGCCAGCGATTTCGGCCTCTGGAACACGGACTGCGGTCGGGTGGTGCGGCACCAGCACGCCATCCACGGCGAGCACGTGCGGCTGCTCTTCAACATTATGCCCGAGGCCGCGACCTACCTTGCCGATCGGGACATCGGCGAGATCGCCCGGTCGACGGTCTTCAACGCGCGCCCCGACGCGCTCTGCGTCTCGGGGCTGACCGCCGGCGTTGCGGCGGATACAGAAGCGCTCACGACGGTCAAGGCCGCCGTTCCCGAGACCCCGGTCTTCGCTAACACGGGGGTACGACTCTCGAATCTCGATCTTCAGTTGGGCGTCGCGGATGGTGCGATCACAGGCACGACGTTCAAGCGGGATGGGCACGTCTGGAATGACGTGGACGTCGATAGGGTTCGGGCCTTTATGGACAAGGTCAAGGAGATCCGCCGCGAGCTGGAGTAGGTAGTCCAGACTCGCATTTTGGACTTTGTGGGGGATTATGTTTGTGGGGGATTATGGTGGAAGCAAGCTACCTGCTTGGCGTCGATATCGGCACCTATGCCTCGAAGGGGGTCATCACACGCCCGGACGGAGAGGTGGTCAGCGTTCAGGTTCGATCTCACGATCTGACGATCCCCCGGTCCGGTTGGGCCGAGCACGAGGCCGAAGCCGTCTGGTGGGGCGATTTCGTGGCCATCACGCGAGACCTCTTGGACGAGACCGGGCTGGATCCGAAGCGAATTGCGGCAGTCGGGTGCAGCGCCATCGGCCCCGACCTCCTTCCGGTCGATGCATCAGGCCGCCCTTTGCGCAGGGGCGGTATCCTGTACGGCATTGATACCCGGGCGACTGCCGAGATCGCCGAGTTGGAGGGGCGCTATGGGGCCGAGGCGATCTTCGAAGCGACGGGCAACGCCCTGACCTCCCAGGCCGTTGGGCCGAAGCTGTTATGGCTGAAACGGCACGAGCCCGAGGTCTACCGCCGGGCTGACACGTTTGTCACCGCGACGACCTTTATCGTGGCGAGGTTGACGGGACGCTTCGTCATCGATCACCTGACGGCCTCGACGTGGGTTCCCCTCTATGACCTCGCCGAACGCGCTTGGAGCGACCGGTTCTGTGACGATATCGTCGACCCCGAGCGGCTGCCGGCGGTGGCTTGGGCGACCGAGATCGCCGGGCGGGTGACCGCCGCAGCTGCCGCGCAGACCGGCTTGGCTGAGGGGACGCCGGTGATTGTGGGCACCGCCGATGCGCCGGCCGAGGCTGTCAGCGTGGGCGTGACGGCTCCCGGTCAGATGATGCTGATGTATGGATCGACTGTCTTTATGGTCCGGGTGACCGACCGGCTGGTGACCGATCGCCGGCTCTGGGCGGTGCCCTATCTCTTTCCGGATACCTGGTGTCTGGAGGCCGGCATGTCGACGAGTGGGGCGTTGACCCGGTGGTTTAGGGATCAGTGCGCGCCGGATCTGGTGGCGACCGAAGCGGCTGGGGGCCCTGTTGCCTATGCCGCATTGGCGCGTGGGGCGTCAAGCGTTCCGCCCGGATCCGATGGCTTGATGGTTCTGCCCTATTTCAGCGGGGAACGGACGCCGATCAACGATCCTGAGGCGCGGGGTGTCATCTTCGGTCTGACGCTCGCGCATACCCGCGATCACATCTTCCGGGCGATCCTAGAGGGGATTGGGTATGGGGTCCGGCACCACATCGACGTCATGACCGAGATCGACGTGTGCCCGGAGGAGGTGGTCGCGGTCGGCGGCGGGACGCAGAATGAGCTCTGGCTGCAGATCGTCAGCGACATTGCTGAGGTCGCCCAACGCGTACCCGCGATTACCCTGGGCGCTTCGTATGGGGATGCCTTTCTGGCGGGATTGGGGGTGGGGATGTTCGACGCGTACCGCGACGTCGATCGCTGGCTGGGTGGGGGACGGACGATCGAACCGGACGCTGCGCACGCCGCCCGTTACCGGTCATTGATGGATCTCTACCTGGAACTCTATCGCCGCACCAAGGATATGATGGCGACGCTGGGACGACTGACGTGAGGGGGGGCTCAATGGATCCACGGTGGTACGAACTGGCAGAGATCCTCGTTACCTACTCCACGGCGGTGCAGCCCGGCGAACGGGTGATGATCGCGATGCTGGAGTTGGATGCCTATCCCCTCGCCGCGGCCGTCTACGAGGCGGTGATCAAGGCGGGTGGGTATCCTCAGATCCAGTTCCTGTCGGAGACGCTGCGCCATGCCGTGATGGCTTATGGGGATCGGGATCAGATTGCGTGGATCCCCGAGATCGAAGCGTACGGGATGGAGTGGGCCGACGTTTACTTCGGGCTGCGCGCTGTTCATAATCCCTACATACACGCGGATATCCCGGAGGACGTGCTTGCCGCGCACCAGTCGGCGATGGGCCGGATCTCCACGATGCGTTGGGCGCGCACCCGCTGGTGTCTGGTGCGGGTGCCAACGCCGGCACTGGCGCAACAGGCTGAGATGCGCTTTGACTCTCTGGTCGCCATGGTCTTCAAGGCGTGTCTCCTCGACTGGGAGAAAGCCTCTCGCTCGTGGCACGCCCTTGCCTCGCAGTTTGACGGCGCGTCGGAGGTGCGAATCCTTGGGGAGGGGACCGATCTCCGTTTCTCGGTTGAGGGACGGCGCTGGGTTGTGTTGGACGGCAAACTCAATATGCCCGACGGTGAGATCTTCACGGCGCCGGTCAATGGGACGCTGAACGGTGAGATCACGTTTGAGCTTCCGGCGGTCTACGGCGGGCGCATCCTGGAGGGGATCAGGCTTCGCTGGGACGACGGTTGTCTCGTGGATGCCACAAGCGCGACCCACGAGGCCTATCTGCATCAGATCGTGCAGAGCGATGCCGGTGCCGGCCTTCTCGGCGAGTTTGGGATCGGGACAAATCCGGCTATCACCCACTACTGCAAAGACCGCCTGCTCGATGAGAAGATTGGGGGTACGGTTCACGTTGCCTTGGGCCGCGCGTATCCCCAGTGCGGGGGCAAGAACGACTCTGCGATTCATTGGGACATTGTCAAGGACCTGCGTCGGGGCGGACAGGTCTTACTCGACGATCAGGTTGTGCTGGAGGCAGGTCAGTTCATTACCTAAGATGAGGAGGCTTTCATGGCGAATAGGCCCAACATCCTTTATATCATGACCGATCAGCAGTCCGCGAGTGCGATGAGCTGCGCCGGCAACGCAGACCTTTCGACGCCGGCCCTTGATGCTCTGGCGAGGGAGGGCACCCGTTTCGATCAGGCGTACTGCACGTATCCCCTGTGTACGCCCTCGCGCGCCAGCATGTTCTCGGGGCGCTGGCCTCATGAGGTGGGGATTCGCAAGAACGGCCAGCCGATTAACGAGGCCTATTGGGAGGAGGAGCTGGGGCACCTGCTCTCCGAGGCCGGATATCGTTGTGCTTATGGGGGGAAATGGCACATCCCGGAGATCGCGATTCCGGAGGGCCACGGCTTTGAGTCGATCTGTGGATTTGACGACGTCGCGCTGCCCGATCGCTGCCGGGCTTTTCTGGAACGGGCCGACGATGATCGGCCCTTCTTCCTGGTGGCGAGCTTTGACAACCCTCACAATATCTGCGAATGGCGTCGCCAGCAGAACATCCCCTGGGGGCCTACCGGTGCGCCACCCCGGGTCGAGGCGTGTCCGCCGCTGCCGGCGAACTTTGCCATCCCGACGTTTGAGCCGGAGGCGATCCGCATCATCAGCCGCAGCAATCCGAGGCTCTATCCCGATGATCGATATACGCCGGAGCAGTGGCGCCGGTATCGATGGGGCTATAACCGCCTCGTCGAGAAGGTCGATGCCCAGATTGGAAAGGTGTTACAGGCGTTGGAGGACGCGGGGCACGGCGATGACACGGTCGTCATCGTATCGAGCGATCACGGGGACGCGCAGGGGACGCATCACCTCGTACAGAAGAGCTTCCTCTACGAGGCGTCCACCCACGTCCCACTCATCATCCGTGCGCCGGACGCGCCGGGTGGGCGTGTGGATCGGCATTTGGTCTCCAATGGTCTGGATATCTATGCGACGATCTGCGATGTCGCCGGCATCCCCGCCCCAGAGGGTACGCACGGCGCGAGCCTCCGCCCGTTGGTTATCGGCGAGGATACTGCGTGGCGCGATCACGTCGTCACGGAGACGCACTGGGATACGCACCGCTGTGATGGGCGGATGGTGCGGACCGAGCGCTATAAGTACACGGTGTACACGTGGGGGGCTTACCGCGAGCAGCTCATTGACCTGGTCGCGGATCCGGGCGAGATGGTCAATCTGGCGGTCGCCTCCCGATATGAGGGTGTGCTTCAACGCCACCGCGATCTGCTGCGCGGCTGGTGCGAGCGCACCGGTGATGCTTTCTACGGGCATCACTATTCACATCCTGACGTTCCGTTTATGGTCCCGGGAGAGGTGTATCCTCAGTCCCGGTAGGTTGGCGTGCAGTCCTTTCGCAATGCAACAATGAGGAGGTTTGATGATGACACGTGGTAAACTCACCGCATCGGTTGTGGGTGGCGGGTCCGGTGGTAGGCTAAGTATGCGTGCGCTGCGCAACTCCGAGCGCTTCGAGTTGGTCGCTGTGGCTGATCTGAAGGCGGAGGTCCGTGAGGCCCTGGTCGAGGCATTTCCCGGTATTCGGACGTATCCCGATCACGAGGCGATGTTTGCGGACTGTCCGACCGACGTGGTCTGTGTCAGCACCTATCCGCCCACGCACGAGCCCATCGCCCTCGATGCGTTGGCGCTCCCGCTCAAGGGTATTCTGGTGGAGAAACCGCTAGGCCATACGGTCGCCTCCGGGCGCCGGACCCTGGAGGCGATCAAGCGTGAGAACCTTCCGATGGCCGTTCCCCACGGACTTCTGGTCAATCAGACGCCCTGTGAGATCATCGATCGCGTTCAGCAGGGCGAGATCGGCGCGCTGAAGTTGGTTGAAATCCAGAACACGGGATGGGATATCATCAACGCGGGGATTCACTGGCTGAACTTCTTCGTGAACGTGACGGGGTGCGAACCGATGGACTACGTGATGGCGCTCTGTGAGTCCAGTACCCGCACCTATCGTGACGGGATGCAGGTCGAGACGACGGCTGTCACGTACGCGCAGACGCAGAGCGGTATCCGCGTGGTGATGAACACCGGAGACGACGTGCTGGTGAATCGTGAGGGGAAGGGCACCCTCTTCCGATTGATCGGTACGGCGGGGCAGATCGAATTCTGGGGCTGGGAGAATGCGTATCGTCTGCTCAACCGCGAGTTTCCTGAAGGTGAGACCTTTGTGCCGCCGCAGCGTCCGGGCACTGCGCATCAGCGTCATCTGGAGCGGATGGCGGCGATGATCGACAGCGGTGCGGTCGATTACACCATCCCCGAGAGCTCGCTTCTGGCATTGGAGATCTGCGAGGGCGCGTACGTCTCGAGCCGCCACCGGTGTAAGGTCACCTTCCCGGTGGACGAATTCGAACCGCCGGCGCCTGTCGACTGGGATCCGGGCATGCTCTACAGCGGCGAAGGGGGCGGGCGCGACGGGCGCAAGCTTTAGTGCAAACAGTGCCGCAAACAGTGCCGGGGACTTCTGAAGTACGAAGTCCCCGGCACTGTTTGCTACGTTACATACTGAGTCGGTTTTTCACCTCGTCCAGAATCTTGACCGTGCGGCTGGCGCCGACGCGGGTGACGCCCAGCTCACGCACCTTCAGCAGCTTGTCCAGGGAACGCACGCCCCCGGCGGCCTTGACCTGCACGTGGTCCGGCGCGTGCGTGCGCATCAGCTTCAGATCCTCGAAGGTGGCGCCACCCGTGCCGTAGCCGGTCGACGTCTTGACCCAGTCCGCGCCGATATCGCCGCAGATCTCGCAGAGCTTGATCTTATGGGCATCCTCCAGGTAGCAGTTCTCAAAGATCACCTTCACCTTCTGGCCCTGAGCGTGGGCCAGGCCGACGATCGCGGCGAGTTCGTCGCGGACGTAGTCCCAGTCCTCGCTGAGTACCTTGCTGATGTTGACGACCGTGTCCAGTTCCTGGCAGCCGTCGTCCAGGGCGCGCTGCGCTTCGGCGACCTTGACGGCGGTCGTGTGCCCCCCATGCGGGAAGCCGATGGTCGTGCTGGCCTTGACCGTGCTGCCCGCCAACAGCTCCGCACAACGTCTGAGGTAGTAGGGCATAATGCAGACGCTGCCCACGTCGTAGTCCAGCCCGATCTGGATGCCGGCTTCCAGGTCCTCGACCGACATCGTGGGGTTAAGGAGCGAATGATCGATCATCTTCGCGATATCTTCATACGTATAGTCCATAGCCACATTCCTTTCTGTCATTGTTGCTTATCAAGCGGATCCTACGCCAACAGGCCCCCTTGGGCAGCCAAGGCGATGCCACCCAGCATGCCCGCGTCGGCGCCAAGCTGTGACCGTTCGATGCGGACGCCGTCGGTCGGGAACATCCCCACGCGGTTTCGTACGACTTCGCGCACCGTGTCGAAAAGCAGATCGCCGATCTCAGCGACGCCCCCGCCCAGGACGACCAGGTCCGGATGGAGGATGGTCACCACGTTCGCGACGCCGATGCCGGTATACTGGGCGGCCCGGATCAGGGCTTCCCGCACCTCTGTATCACCGGCTTCCGCGGCCAAGGTCATCTCCTTGGGGCTGATCCGTCCCGGATCGCCGCCGACGATCTCGTAAAGCCCTGGCGCTCGTCCGCTCAGCATCAACCAGACGCCTTGGGCGGTGATCGCCGGGCCGCTGGCCAACGTTTCCAGGCAGCCGTTGTTGCCACAGCCGCAGCGTGGCCCGTCGGGCAGAATGGTCTGGTGACCCAGCTCACCAGCCGCTCCCAAGGGGCCGAGTCGCAAGTGACCGTCCACCACAACCCCACCGCCAATTCCTGTGCCGAGGGCGAAGAAGGCCATCGTGTTGGCTGTCTGGCCGTGCCCGTAGGTCAGCTCCCCTAACGTGGCCGTTCTGACGTCGTTGAGGAGGTAGACCGGACATCCGATTTTGGGTGAGAGATGGGCCCTGACGGGGACGTCCCGCCATTGGGTGGGGAGATTCGGCAGGAACTTGGTCACGCCGTTCTCGATGTCCACCAGGCCAGGAATGCCCATTCCCAGCGCGTCCGGCCGGGCGCCGGTCTGTTCGGCCAGATCGTTGATCAGATCCGCGAGGCGGTCGAGGACCGCCTCCGGGCCTTCGTGCGCGTGCGTGGGTCTTGTCTCATCGGCCAGCACTGTGCCTCCGGCTGTTGCGAAGGCGCAGGCTACCTTGGTGCCGCCCAGATCTACGCTGGCATAAAGTTTGTCGGTCATCGTGATTTAGGCCATAAACTGTCTCAGATAACGCGCGCTCTGGCGGAGCGCGTCCTTCCGGCTCTCCAGCGATCCCTCGTAGGCGCGATCCTCGACCTCGATGCACACGGGGCCATCGTAGCCGGTATCGCCCAGCACGGAGAAGAACCGACCCCAGTCGATGTCGCCCAGGCCGGGCAGCTTGGGCGTGTGGAACTCAAGGGGGGTGGCCAACACGCCTACCGCGTCCAGGCGCTCCTGATCGACCCGGGCGTCCTTGGCGTGGACGTGCACCAGGCGGTCGGCGAAGGCCCACAGGGGCTTTACGTAGTCAATCTGCTGCCAGAGCAGATGGGAGGGGTCGTAGTTGAGGCCGAAGTGCTCGCTGGGAATCTCCTCGAACATCCGGCGCCAGATGGCCGGCGTATGGGCCAGGTTCTGGCCGCCGGGCCACTCGTCGTCCGTGAAGAGCATCGGGCAGTTCTCGATGCCGATGCGCACGTTCTGTTCCTCGGCATAGGCGATCAGGGGATGCCAGACCTCTTTGAAGCGCGGCCAGTTCTCGTCGACCGACTTGGTCTGGTCACGTCCGATGAACGTGTTCATCACCCCGACGTCGAGCAGGGCGGCGGCCTTGATCACCTTCTTGATGTGATCGACGTAGACCTGTGCTTCGTCCAGATCGGGCGCCAGGGGATTGGGATAGTACCCCAGCCCACTGATGGCCACACCGGTCTGGGCGGTCAGGGCCTGGACTCTGGTGGCGTCATCCGCGTCGAAGTCGTTCGCGTCAACGTGGGTCACCCCGGCGTAGCGTCGCTCCGCTTTGCCTTTGGGCCAGCACATAAGCTCCACACAGTCGAAGCCGATCTCGGCGGCAAACGCCAGCACCTCTTCCAGGGATAGATCGGGCAGAATCGCACTCACAAATCCGAGCTTCATCACCGCCTCCTTTAGACCTTAACCCAGCGATCCTCTTCAGCGCTCTTGAGCACGGCTTCGCAGAGCACGACCTCGTGATGACCATCCGCGAACGTCGCAAAGGGCGCGGGGGCGTCATAGTCGCCGGCCGCGATGTAATCGTAGACGGCGCGGAACGCCTGCTTGAACGTGTCAGGGAACCCCTCATTGTGTCCGCCGGGGAAGTTAGCATAAGCGCCCGCGGCGTCGGAGAGCAGCGCCGGATCCCGGATCAGGCTCTCGTTAGAGGTGTCCCGGTGCCCGATCCAGAGGGTGTTGGGCTCCTCACCGCACCAGGAGAGGGCGGCGTTGGAGCCGGCGATTTCGTAGCGCAGGCAGTTCTTGCGCCCGGCGGTCACCTGGCTGACCCACAGGACGCCCTTGGCGCCGTTGCTGAACCGCAGCATCACGCAGCCATAGTCATCGGTGGTGATGTCGATGGACTCCGTCGCCACCTCCTGCTCCTCCTTGCCTTTGAAGGTCTGAACCTCGCCCTTGGGGCGCTGGCGCTCTTCGTGGACCGTCATCAGATCGGCGAAGACCTCCTCGATCTCCAGGCCGGTGATGTTGTGCATCAGATCGATCCAGTGGGTGCCGATGTCGGCCACGGCACGGAGTTTGCCGCCCTGATCGGCGAGCACGCGCCAGTTGTAGTCGGTGGGGTAGAAGAGCCAGTCCTGGACGTAGCTGCCGCAGACGGAACTGATCTCGCCGACGTCGCCGCGCTGCACCCTATCCCGGGCTTCGAGACAGAGAGGATAGAAGCGGACGTTGTAGTTGACCGCTGCGACCACGCCAGCCTCCGCCGCCAGATCGACGAGCTCGGCGGATTCTTTAGAGTTCATAGCCAGGGGTTTCTCACAGATGACGTGCTTGCCAGCCTGCAGGACGGCTTTGGCCATGCTGTAGTGCAGCCGGTTGGGCGTGGTGATGTGGACAACGTCGACGTCGTCATCGCTCAGGAGCTCGTCCATACTTGTGTAGGCGATAGGCAAGCCCATCTGCTCCGCAGCCGCCTGGGCAAGCTCCGGTGTGGCGTCCAGGACGCCCCGGACGTGAATGCCTAGGCGCCTTAGGGCTTCCGCATGGACCGGTCCGATGAAACCTGAACCTATGATGGCTGTGTTGACTTCGTACATAGCATGCCTCCTTAGTCGGTTAATACGTATCAGCGGGTTTGTCTCTCTCGGCACGGATTGGATGTTCGTGCCACAACCCAATATAGCACGTGTCGGGTAGGAATCCAAATTGACGGCGCAGGTCTGATGCGTACCCGGGTTAACGGCATCGAGTTGCTCAATTTCGTCAATCGATGTACGATATCCTCAACCTATACTGAAAGGATGAACCCTTGACCAAGCAGACGTTGACCTTTGTCTCGCATACACACTGGGACCGCGAGTGGTACCAGCCGTTTCAGGAGTATCGTATTCGATTGGTGCAGCTGGTGGACAAGCTGTTGAATATCTTCGAAAATGAGCCTGACTACCGGTACTTCATGCTCGACGGACAGACGATCATTCTCGACGATTATCTGGAGATCCGTCCGGAAAATCGATCCACGTTGGAGGACTACGTCCGTTCGGGCCGTTTGTTGATCGGCCCATGGTATATCCTGCCGGATGAATTTCTGGTCTCGCCCGAGTCGACCATTCGCAATCTGATGGTCGGCGCTTCGAGCTGCGACCGCTTCGGCAAGCGTATGGACGTCGGCAACATCCCGGACCCCTTTGGTCACATCAGCCAGATGCCGCAGATATTGCGCGGCTTCGACATCGATGCGATGGCTTTCTGGCGCGGGGTGAGTGGCGTGCGGAATGAGTTTATCTGGGAGGCGCCGGACGGCACCGATATCCTGGTCATCCACCAGCAATATGGGTACGGTAACGCTACCAATATGCCCGATGACGAGCAGGGCTTCATCGCTCGGACGAAGCAGATTGTCGAGTCCCTGAGCCCCACGGCGACCACGTCTCATCTGTTGGCGATGAACGGCTCCGATCACATCGAGCCGCAACCCGCACTTCCTCGTCTGCTGGACGTCGCCGATCAAGCCTTGCCAGACGTTGACGTGCGGCACGGCACCCTGCCGCAGTTCGTGCAGGCTATTCGGGAGGCCGATCCCGTTCTCAAGACGCACAAGGGGGAGATGCGTGACCCCGCCAAAGCGCCGCTGCTTCCCGGTGTCCTTTCCACGCGGATGTGGATCAAACAGCGCAACAACGCGTGCGAGACGCTTCTGACCTCTTGGGCCGAGCCGACGGTGGCTTGGGTAGAAGCACTTGGGGCGCCGACGGAGATTGCGAATACGTCGGCGTTGGTGCGTCAGGCGTGGCGCTATCTGCTGAAGAACCACCCCCACGACTCGATCTGTGGGTGCAGCATCGACCAGGTGCATCGTGAGATGGACATCCGATTTGACTGGGTGTCGCAGATCGGCGAGGAGATCACCTCCCGGAATCTACGGGCTCTCGCCAGCATGGTCGATACGCCGGATGCCCCGGCGGTGGTGGTGTTCAACGCCAGTTCTCAGGCTCGCACCGACCGGGTGTCGTCCAGGATCCCCATTCCTGAGGATGCAGAGGCGGTCGTGCTCGAGTCGGAGGATGGCAAGCACATCGTGCCTCAACTGAGCGACCGGCAGCGCGACGTGGTTTATAAATTCGCCGGGGACGCCGACCAGATTCGCGGCATGATCGGTTACCTAAGCGGCGGCACCATCAACGGCGATCATATCCACGAGATCAACGTCACCCTCGACGAGCAGACGCTCAACCTTGAGGTCAAATTGGGGATGGGCGAGCCGCCGAACCCGGAAGCCGTCGAGGCCGGTCACGCCCAGCTTATGGATCGGATCGGCGATCCCGAGCTTGAAACCGTCGACGTTATCGTCCATCGGGGCGAGACGGTCGCGTGTTCGTTTGTCGCCGAAGACGTTCCTGGTTTTGGGTACCGGACCTATGCAGTTCGGGTTTCGGAAGGACAGGTCCCTGGATCCGACACTCCATCGTCCGACGCGCCGGTTATCGAGAACGCTTATCTGCGCGTCGAGGCGGCGGAAGACGGTACGTTCACGCTCGTGGATAAGGAGACCGGGATCCGGTACGAAGGACTCAATCGCTTTGTCGACGTGGGAGATCGGGGGGATGAGTACAACTTTTGCCCCGTTGAGGAGGACGTGATGGTCGAAGCGCCTTCGGGTGCGCCTGAAGTGCGCCTTGTTGAGGACGGCTCCGCGCGGCAGACGCTGGAGATATCGGCGGTTTGTCAGGTGCCGGTTGGATTGGGGGAGACCCGGCACCAACGCAGCTTGGAGACCACCGACCTGCCCATCACCACGCGGGTATCCCTGACCTCGGGAGTGCCACGCGTGGAGATCGAGACGACGGTGACCAACGATGCGTCCGACCACCGGCTGCGTGCTCACTTCCCGGTTCCGGTTCAGGTCGATGCGTTCGAGGCCGAGGGGCACATGGACGTCATCACCCGGTCGATCGATCTGCCGACCGACACGGAGGATTGGGTCGAGGATCCGGTGGGCACCCATCCCCAGCGCACGTGGTCGGACGTGAGTGACGGGGAGACCGGACTGCTGGTCGCCAATCGCGGATTGCCCGAGGTTGAGGTGCTACGAACCGAGGCGGGATCCGAATTGGCCCTGACGCTGCTGCGCTGTGTCGGATGGCTCTCCCGCGCCGACCTGTCCGTGCGCAAAGGGCACGCTGGTCCCGGCCTGCCCACGCCTGAAGCGCAGTGTCACGGCACGTACACCTTCCACTACGCGCTAGTTCCGCATCAGGGAGATTGGCGCCAGGCCTTCACGCACGCCCACGCGTTTAACACGCCGGTTCGTGTGGTTGCGACGCCCCCTCATCCGGGGACGCTCCCCAAGAGGGCCAGTTTTGTGACGGTTGCCCCGGAGACGATGGTCATCAGCGCTGTCAAAAAGGCTGAGGCGGGGTCGGGGATGATTGTACGGATGTGGAACGCTCCCGCTGGGGATGGCGAGGCCACAATCCGCCTGCTCCAAAGGCCGTCCCGTGTCGCGCAGTGCAATCTGGCAGAGCGAGACCTCGGTGAGTTGGTGGTTGATGACGAGGGCGCTGTGCGGCTGAGCGTGCGGGGGCGTGAAATTGTGACCCTGCGCGTGAAGTTCTAGGATATCCTGCCACAGTCCCCGGCACTCTCGCACTTGAGCCACAGTCCCCGGCACTGTCGTAACCCAGACAGTGCCGGGGACTGTGGCGGGCAGCGCGTCAAGCCCGTAGCATCCGCAGTCCGTTGCCGATCACCACAAACTCACTCAACTCGTGCCCCACGACCGCAGCCGGTAGGCTGAAGACCCCTGCCACGCCCCCCAGCGCAAAACCTGCGATCACGAGTGCTGAGAGTACCAGATTCTGATTGACGATTGTCCGGTTGCGCCGAGCCAGTTCGAGCGCGTAGGCCATGGCTTCGAGATCGTCTCCCATCAGTGCCACGTCTGCGGTCTCCAACGCAACGTCGGTGCCCGCAGCGCCCATCGCGATGCCCACGGAGGCTTCGGCCAACGCCGGTGCATCGTTGATCCCGTCTCCTACCATGGCGACGTGCTCGTACTTCTGGGCTAATTCACGCACTCTCGCGACCTTGTCCTCAGGTTTCAGGTCGGCATAGATCTCATCGATGCCCAACTCGCGGGCGATCGCTTGGGCCGTCCGTTGGTTGTCGCCGGTCAGCATCACGATGCGTGTGATTCCCTTGTCGTGAAGGGCGGCGATGGCCTGTTGGGCGTTAGCGCGAATGCGGTCTCGGATTGCGATCAACCCCAGGATCTTTGCGTTTGATGGATCGGGGCCAGATTGGTTCCCGATGAGCACGACGGTCTTACCCTCACGCTGGAGCCGGTTGATGGTTCGGGCCAGCGTGCTGTCATCGTCCTCAGATACTGAGAAGAGTTCGGGGTTTCCTACGAGGACCGATCGACCCGCGACCTCTCCAGCGGCCCCTGCGCCTGCCATGGATTGGAAATTGCGGACTTTTGGGATCCGAATCTCTCGACGCTCTGTCTCTTGAAGGATGGCTTGGGCCAACGGATGTTCACTTCGGCTTTCGACACCGGCGGCCATCTCCAGAAGTCCCGCCTCATCGACGTCATCTTCGCTCAGTGAGATCACGTCGGTGACCTCCGGTTTCCCTGAGGTTAAGGTGCCTGTTTTGTCCATCGCGATCACGTTGATGTTGACAAGCTCCTCGACGTAGATGCCACCCTTGATGAGGATACCTTGACGGGCAGCGGTACCCAAGGTGGCTACCATCGTGATTGGAATGGACATGACCAGGGCGCAAGGAGCGGCGGAGACGACGAGGACGGTGGCCCGCGTCAGCCAGGTCGACCACGCGGCTCCCAGGGCTAGGGGTGGTACGACGGCGACCAGGATGCCGGCCAGCAGCACCGCCGGGCTGTATCGCGCCCCGAAGCGTTCAATGAAACGCTGACTCGTCCCTTTCCGTTCTCGGGCCTCCTCAACCATCGTGATGATACGGCTGAGCGTGTTATCGGCAAAGGCCCTGGTTGCTTCGATTTCCATCGTCCCGGCGCCGTTAATCGTGCCGGCGAAGACGATATCCCCGGGTTCCTTATCCACCGGTATGCTTTCGCCGGTGATCGGCGATTGGTCAACGCTGCTTCTGCCTGTTTGTACCTCGCCATCGGTCGGAATGGATTCCCCGGGTTTGATAATAAAGACGTCCCCGATCTCGAGGTCCTCGGCCGGAATCTCCTTTTCTTCCCCGTCTCGACGTACCAGCGCGGTTGTGGGTGCTAACGACATCAGCGACCGGATAGCAGCTCGTGTTTTGTCCTCGGTGTACTCCTCCGCAGCCTCACTGATGGAATAGAGAAAGGCAAGCATCGCGCCTTCCGCGATATCTCCCGTCAATGCGGCCACGATGGCTGCAACCGCCATCAAGAGGTCGATGCCTATCTCCCGTTCGGTCAGCAGATCTTCGAGCGCCTCACGGCCGAAGAAGTACCCGCCGGTGAGCAGCGCTGATAGGTAGAGGATTGTCGGGATAGGGCCGGGGACGTTTATTAAACTCACGATCCATCCGGTTAACAACAGTAGTCCGGAAGCAATCGGGGCCAACACGGCAAGATTTTTCCCCGGTTCGGGCAGACGCAGGGTCTTGGTGCTTCCAGTGCCCATTATGCTCTCCAAATTCCCGTTATTGTTAGGTGTATGGTTTGGTAGCCGGAGTCATGGTACAGGGATTCGGGCACCAAACAAGCCCTTTGTCTTATCAAGTGCAGGGTTGTCACCATCGTCGAACCTGGTGTTTTCTCAGGTATCTATCGTCTCAAGCCATGGTTTCCTGACCACTTGTGGTAGAATGCAGTTTTGCAGGCAGCATCTTCAGGCAGCATCTTCAGGCAGCATCTTGACGTTAATGAATAGAGAGAAAGGGTATGTTTTGCCACTGAAAAGGCTAGTGTTTATTGTTGTGATGGCACTCTTGCTCATCGCATGTTCGATGCTCCAGCCCCCAATGACCCCGACACCCACAGCTACGCGCACGGCGGCGCCGGTCACGGCCTCGGTCACGCTTCCTGGGGCAACGCCCACCGATGCACCGCCGCCTACCGGCTCGCCAACCAAAACCAAGACGCCGGGGTTATCACCCACCGATCCAAAGACAGATACGCCCTCTCCGCCCCCTGTCTCTCCTCAGCCGACGCCTACGTTATCCCCTGTCAATCCATTGGCCGTGTCCGTGGATTATACTGTCGATAGAGGGGCTTATGATGCCTCTCGTATCCTCAATGGATCTGTGGGGGGGTACGTGCCGCTGGCGAATTACAACTGGTTGGCGGACGGTTTGGACGAGATGGCCGCCATTGATATGGAGATGATCCGGATGGATCACCTCACTGACGACACCTATTACCGCGCCGTGTGGAGAGACTCCGACGGCAATCTGCAGTTCGATTTCTCGAGGCTGAACCGCGCGATCGTCCCGATTCTTCAAGCTGGGATGGAACCGCTGATGTGTCTCTCGTACAAACCGCTGGTTCTGGACCCCGTCGGCCAAGAAAAGGCTCCCCCCACGGATATGAACGAGTGGGCGAAGGTCGTCAGCGCTTATGTCACGCACTTTGAGCGTATCGGGTACCCGGGCTTGCATTGGGAGGTCTGGAATGAGCCGGACCTGGGCTTCTTCTTTCAAGGGACGCCTCAGCAGTACGTCGAGCTTTACGTCACCACGGCGAGAGCCATCAAGGAGGTGGATCCGACCGCGCGCGTTGGCGGCGCCGCCGATAGCTCGGTGGGATCGCCCGGCGGCAAGCTCCAACCGCTGCTGGCTTACGTGCAGGCGCATCCGGATGTGCCGCTGGACTTCGTGTCCTACCACGATTACGCCGATCCGGACGGCGACGGGTTACCGCCTTATCGATTGGATTGGAACGTCGAGGCGGTCGAGTCGCTGTTGGAGGCGAACGGCCTGGCGCCCCGCGACATCTTTATCACCGAATGGCACCTGACGCCAAGTTTGACAACCGGTCCCGGCGCTCCCTCCGATACGCACGTAGGCGCAGCCGCGGCCGCGGTTCGGATCTATAACCTCCTCCAATATCCCAACGTCAAGCGCGCCTTCTTCTTCTCACCGATCGAGGGTTTCAAACCGGAAGAGATCTTCAGCGGTGACCTGGGCCTCTTGACGGTGAATTACCATCGGAAAGCGATGTACAATCTCTTTGAGATGGTATCTTATATGGGTGGCACCCGAGTCGGCGCTCAGGTCGAGGGAGAGAACGCCGCTGATCACGCCAGCTATGCGGTGGCGACCCGCGATGAGGAAACCAGGGCCGTGTCCGTGTTGGCCTGGAACTATTGGGATCAGGATCGAACGCTGGATCTGTCTGTCCGGGGGCTTCCCTACCTGAGCGAACAACAGAACCTTGAGGTCACCCGATATCTTCTCGATGCCGAGCACGCGAACTACTATCGGGATTACGCGGCCGGGCTGCGCGGCTATGCCGTGGGTCCCACCGAGGCCCTGGTGCCGCTTGAAAGCCGCATCCTGACGACGGCGGACACGTTTGTGCAGCGGTTCGCGATGCCTCGGAACAGTTTGCTGCTGATTCTGCTGGAGCCGACCGACCGGTCTCCCACGCCGGGACCGGTTGTGACGCCGCCCGCGCTGCCCCCGCGCAACGTCGCGGCCGCGAAGCCGGTCCAGGCCAGCTCGACGCTGCCTATCAACGGTTGGGGTAGTTGGCCCTTGGTGGATGAGAACCGGCACAGCCTGCGCAACACGCTGGGATGGTCCAGTGAGTACCTGGATAACCCCGACGCTGAGACCTGGGTCCAGGTCGATCTCGGGGAACCGGTGCGGGTCGATACTATCGTCCTATATCCCCGCGATGATGAGTGGCACGAGGGGGACGGCTTCCCGGTCGATTTCAAGATTCAGGGGAGCGCCGACAGGGAGGGGCCGTGGACGGACCTGGCGGTGCATACAGACTACGATCCGGGGGAGCCGGCCCGCCAA
>DAOTTS010000119.1:0-15473 GCA_034437735.1 Anaerolineae bacterium | reverse complement strand
GGGTACCCTTCGGCATGGATGTAGGAGATCTCCTTGAGCTTGAGCGCGCCCTCCAGGGCGATGGGGTAGTTGATCCCCCGGCCCAGGTAGAGGAAGTGGTCGCGATGATGGAACGCCTCGACCAGCGGGTCGTAGACGTCGCCCTGCTCCGAGACGCGCCCCACCAGGTCCGGCAGGCGGGCCAGCGCCTCGACCCCGGCCCGGCGTGCGTCCTCAGGCAGCGTGCCGCGCAGGTCACCCAGATAGTGGGCCAGTAGGTAGAGGTCGACCAGGCTGGTGGTGAACGCCTTGGTCGACGCCACGCCGATCTCCGGCCCGGCCTGCATCAGGATGTGGCCGTCGGCGATCCGCTGTGCCTGGCTGCCCAGCACGTTGACAATGGCCCACAGGGCGGCGCCCTGCTCCCGTCCCTCGTTCATGGCCGCCAGGGTGTCGACCGTCTCGCCGGATTGGGTGATGGCCAGGACGGCAGTGTTGGGCCCGATGAGGGGCGAGCGGTAGCGGAACTCCGAGCCGTAATCGACCTCGACCGGCACGCGGGCCAGGGTCTCCAGCATGAACTTGCCCACCAGGCCGGCGTGGTAGGAGGTGCCGCAGGCCACGATGACGATCTTCTCCAACGCTTGGGCTTCGGTCTCGGTGAGATGCAGGTGGTCGAAGTGGATCCGGCCCCGCTGGAAGTCGGCCCGCCCCCGGATGGTGTCGGTGATGGCGCGGGGCTGCTCGGCGATCTCCTTCTGCATGAAGTGCCGGTAGGTGCCCTTCTCCGCCGCGACCGGGTCCCACGGGATGGTGAGGGCGTGCGGGGTCTGGGGGCGGTCGTCCAGGTCGGTGATCCGGCAGCCGTCGGGCGTGATCTCCGCGACCTGCCGGTGCTCCAGGAAGATGACGTCGCGGGTGTGCTGGAGGATGGCGGGGATGTCGGAGGCGACGAAGGTCTCGCCGTCGCCCCGGCCGATGACGATGCCGCCGGCGTTGCCCAGCCGGGCGGTCACCAGCCGGTCGGGGTGCTTGCGGCTGAGGAAGACGAAGGCGCTGGCGCCCTGGATCCGGTCGAGGGCCCGGCAGACGGCGTGCCGGAGGGCCTGGGGGCCGGCGTGGGCCGCAATCTCCCGCTCGACGAGGTGGGCGACGACCTCGCTGTCGGTCTTGGAGGTGAAGGTGACGCCCTCGGCCTGGAGCTCGCGCCGCAGGTCGAGGTAGTTCTCGATGATGCCGTTGTGGACGACTGCCACGTCGCCGTTCATACTGACGTGGGGGTGGGCGTTGTCCTCGCTGACGCAGCCGTGGGTGGCCCAGCGGGTGTGGCCCACCCCGGTCCGGCCCGCCAGCGGCTCGGCAGCCAGCCGCTCCGTGAGGTTGTGGAGCTTGCCGACGGCGCGCCGCACCTCGATGCCGCCGTTCTCGTGCAGGATGGCGATCCCCGCCGAGTCGTAGCCCCGGTACTCCAGGCGTTTGAGTCCGTTTAAGATCACTGAGGCCGCGTCCTGCGGCCCGACGTAACCAACGATGCCACACATAGTTCCCTCCCTTGGGTGTGATGGTGCGTGAGACACTGAATAGGTGGTGGGGAGGGTGAGGATCGTGCATACGCTATCTGGGATTTGCAGTAGATGTCTTTAGCGCCGTCTATCACGGCGATAAATCGCCTACTACAAACCAAGGCAGTTTACGAACCAAGGCAGTGCCGGAGATGGGCTGTGCTGCGTGGTGCCGCACGTCACCCGACCCACCGTGGATGGTGAGTCCGTGAGGCCCTGCGGTCCCGTTGTCCCGGCGGTTACCCGCCGGATTTGGGGGGTGTGTCTTATCTTCAGGTGCGTCCGCTTACGTATGGGGGCGTGTAGGAAAGGGCTCGTTCCCTGACGATCATCCGCCGAACGGCCGCGTAGATGCCACGGCTTCCTCGATCGATCGTCTCCTCGTCACCCCGGAAATCCGGGGTCAGGCGCTGGTGCCCCTGCGTCAACTTCGTGTAGGTATGTGGCCTGGGTGTCACCTCCTTGGCTGGTATGGTGGGTATTATAGAGCAAGGTGCGGGTTTGGCAAATAAGTGTGGTCGATCCGTTGACGGGGTACGGAAATCTGACGATTTCCTTTGAGCGTGGGAGGGGGAGGTGTCTCCTTGGAGGAAAAGAGGGCTCGTAGTAGGCGATTCATCGCCGTGATGAACGGCGCTAAAGACGCCTACTACAAGCCCTTACGGCGCTAAAGGCGCCTACGAGCTCGTGATTGGGTGTTGCTCAACGCCCCGGTGCTACTCCACGCCCTCCATCAGCTCCTCCTGCAGGTCGTTCGACTCGGTCGTCAGACCCTCCAGGGTGGCGTCGATGTCCGCGCCCTGCATAATCTCGTTATATGCCTGCTGGGCGGCGTCGCGCACGCTCTGGTAGCTGATCAACTGCGGCTCGTAGGAGCCGTCGGGCAGCAGATCGAGCCCGGTCTCCCAGATGGCGTACCACTCGGGCCACGCCTCGGGATCGATGTACTTGGCCGTGCTGCGGCGGGTCGGGAAGTACGTGCTGACCTGGTCCCACTTCGCCTGTTGTTCGGGCTCGGTGAACCATTTGAGGAAGATCCACGCCGCCAACTGGGTATCCGGGTTGGTCTTGGGGATCATGATGTCGCCGCCGTAGATGTTCTGGACGGGCTGTTCGGTCGTGTGCGGGAGGGCGGTGATGCCCCACGCGTCGTCGTTCTCAGCCGCTTCCATGTCCGCCGCGTAGAAGCGGATGCCGGACGTGGAGCCCTGCGCGAAGATCGCGCGGCGGGCGGCGAACTCGGGGTTCGGATACCCCTCGGTGAAGAAGTAGGCGCAGCCGTCGTCGACCATGCGCTTGAGCATCGTCATCGCCTCTTTGGTGGCGTCGCCGTCGTAATTGTAGGCGGTGCCATCCTCGGTCAGGATGCTCCCGCCGAAGGCCATGGTCCAAGCGGCCACGGCGGAGGCGTCATCGCGCAGGATGTAGCCGCCGGTGCCGTCACCATTGACCTCGGCTGCGGCGCACGCCATCTCTTCGAACTCGGCCGGGGTTTCGGGCGGGCCGTCGTAGCCCAGCTCCTCGAGCCAGGTCTGGTTGTAGAACAGGACCTCCATGGAGCGGTTGGGCGGGAAGCCCAGGCGCTGACTGTCAAACGCCGGGTGCACGCCCTGTTCCAGGAAGGATTGGTAGAAGTCGTTGCGCTGCTCCTTCGTCAGGCCCCAATCGGGTGAGAAAAGATACGGGTCGATGTCGGCCAGGCCGTTGCCCAGGGCGTAGAAGGCCTGGTCGTTCTGGTAGCCCACCACCAGGCCGGGCAGCTCGCCCGTCTGGATGCCGGCGTTCATCTTGTCGCGGATGTCGTTGTAGCCGCCCTGGTTCTGGGGATCAACGGTGATGCCGCATTCGTTGTCGGCGTTGAACTCGTCGATCATCTCGATCAGGCTCTCTTCACGGATGCCGCTGTGGTTGTGCCACCACGTCACGGTCTCATCGCGGGGGTCGACCCCGGCGAGGGCTCCGTACTTGGCGGGCGCACAGGTCTCGGCGGCCGGGGGCGCCACGCCCTCCATCAGCTCGTTCTGGAGGTCGTTCGCCTCAGTCGTCAGGCCGCTGAGCGTCTCGTCGATATCACCGCCCTGCATAATGCGGTTGTACGCCTGCTGGGCCGCGTCACGGACGCCCTGGTAGCTGATGAGCTGCGGCTCGTAGGAGCCGTAGGGCAGCAGGTCGAGGCCGCTCTCCCAGATCGGGTACCACTCGGGCCACGCCTCGGAGTCGATGTACTCGGCCGTGGCACGGCGGGTGGGGAAGTACGTGCTGACCTGGTCCCACTTCGCCTGTTGTTCGGGCTCGGTGAACCACTTGAGGAAGTTCCAGGCGGCCAACTGGGTATCCGGGTTGGTCTTGGGGATCATGATGTCGCCGCCGTAGATGTTCTGGATGGGGTCGGGCGTCGTGTGCGGAATGGCGGTGATGCCCCACTCATCGGTGCTCTCAGCCGCTTCCATATCGGCGGCGTAGTAGCGGATGCCGGACGTGGAGCCCTGCGTGAAGAGCGCGCGGCGCGCGGCGAACTCGGGGTTCGGATACCCCTCGGTGAAGAAGTAGGCGCAGCCGTTGTCATACATGCGCTGGAGCATCTCCATCGCTTGCGTGGTGCCTTCATCGTCGTAATTATAGCCGGTGCTGTCCTCGGTCAGGATGTTGCCGCCGAAGGCCATAGTCCAGGCCGCCACGGCGGAGGCATCATCGCGCAGGATGTAGCCGCCGGTGCCGTCACCGTTGGCCTCGGCCGCGGCGCACGCCATCTCCTCGAAGTCCTCGGGGGTCTGCGGCGGGCCGTCGTAGCCTAGCTCCTCGAGCCAGGTCTGGTTGTAGAATAGGACCTCCATGGAGCGGTTGGGCGGGAAGCCCAGGCGCTGGCCTCCGAAAGCGGGGTGCACGCCCTGCTCCAGGAAGGATTGGTAGAAGTCCTCGCGGGTCTCGGGGGTCAATCCCCAGGTCTCGTCGAACAGGTAGGCGTTGATGTCGGCCAGGCCGTCGCCCAGGGCGTAGAAGGCCTGGTCGTTCTGGTAGCCCACCACCAGGCCGGGCAGCTCGCCCGTCTGGATGCCGGCGTTCATCTTGTCGCGGATGTCGTTATAGCCGCCCTGGTTCTGCGGCTCGACGGTGATCCCACACTCGTTGGTGCTATTATACTCGTCGATCATCTCCAAGAGGCTTTCCTCGCGGACGCCGCTGTGGTTGTGCCACCACGTCACGGTCTGACCGCGCGGATCGACGCCCGCCAGAGGGCCGTCGGTCGCCGGGCCGCAGGGTTCGCGGGTCACGTCGGCTGCCTCTTCGTCCATCGGCGCTTCCGTGGCCGTTGCCTCGGGCGCTTCCGTGGCCTCGGGCGTCGGCGTCGCACAGGCAGCGATCAGCGGTAAGACGATCGCGACCAGCGCGAACAGCGCCATCCATCGTTTCGTTTGCTTAACCATCACTCTTGTCTCCTCCTTAAAGGATAGTTCGTGGGCGGCAGCCTCCCCTCGGACGCTCGCCACCTCGGTCCATTCGTGGACATTCAATGCTCATTCCTTCTGATGTTGAGTATCGGTTACACGCGTTGGGTCCCGGCCATCACCTCCTTTCCGTTCCAGTTCTCGATTCTCAATCTTTGCGCCTACCCCTTGAGCCCGGACGTCGCGATGCCCTCGGTGAACTGACGCTGGGCGATGAGGTAGAGGATGACGATGGGTAGGACGGTGATCACCGCGCCGGCCATCTGCAGGTGCACGTACGCGCCGGCCTCGTCCAGGAAGTGCTGGAGCCCGGCGGAGATGGGGCGCCACTCGTCGGAGGTGGTGACCAGCATCGGCCACGCCAGGGCGTTCCACGCCCCGATGAACCCGAAGATGATGATGGTGGTGAGCGGTGCTTTTGACAGCGGCAGCACGATCTGGAAGAGGTAGCGGAGGTGCCCTGCCCCGTCGATCTGCGCCGAGTCCCAGAGCTCCTCCGGGATCTGGCTGAAGAACTGGCGCAGCAGGAAGATGTTGAACGCGCTGGCCATAAAGGGAATCGTGAGGGCCGGCCAGTTGTTGATCCACGGGATCGGCATGATCCGGCCCAGCCACGTCACGGTGATGAAGTTGGGCACCCAGGTCACGGCGGCCGGCAGCATCAGGGTGGAGAGCAGCAGCGAGAAGAAGACCTGTTTGCCCGGAAAGGTCATGCTGGCGAACGCGTAGGCGGCCAGCGTGCAGAAGAGCAGTTGGCCCGAGACCGTGATCAGGGTGATCTGGACGCTGTTGAAGAAGTACTCGTAGAACTTGCCGTCGACCCACGCCTGCTGGTAGTTCTGCCACTGCGGCGTGTCCGGGAGGAGCGTGCCCCCCGTTGACTCGCCCAGGGTCATCAACGAGGTGCTGATCATCGAGAAGAACGGGTAGACGGCAATCAGGATGCCCGCGATGAGGACGGTGTAGGTGATGACCATCCACAGGTCGAGTCGACGGGTGCCCTGGGTTCCGAAGGTCGTGCCGGTGCCGGTACGTGCGGAGGTTGTGCTAGCCATAGAACACCTTCTCCTCTGCGATGCGGTTGTTGATCAACGTCAGAACCAGGACCAGGCCCATCAGGATAAGGGCCAGCGCCGAGGCGTAACCGTAGCGCGTGTTGCGGTTGAACTCGTTGAAGATGACGATGCTGGCGGTGTCGGTGGTGCCCAGGGCCGCCCGCCGCCGCAGCACCCAGACGTGATTGAAGGCTTTGAAGGTTCCGATCACCGCGATCAACGTCAGGAAGTAGGTGGTGGGCGAGAGGAGCGGCATGGTGATGTGCCGGAACTGCTGCCAGCGGCCTGCCCCATCGATGGAGGCCGCCTCGTAGAGCGCGCTCGGAATGCTCCCCAGGCCCGCCAGGAAGACGATGGCGTTGTACCCGGCGTAGCTCCAGATGTTGTAGATCACAATCACGATCAGCGCCAGGCTCGGCCCGCCCAACCACTGCGGCAGCTCCAGGGCCGGCAGCAGCATCTCAAAGATGCCCTGGGGCTCGTCGAGCCAGAGCATCGGATCGCCCCCCAGCAGGGTGATCAGGGAATTGACCGGCGCGGTCACACGGCTGGAGAAGATCACGCTGAAGACGCTGGCCGCCGCCACCGGGTTGGTGATGTAGGGCAGGAAGTAGATCAGCCGGAAGAGCCCGCGCCCCTTGATCTCCTGGAAGAGCAGCACGGCCAGGAAGAGGGCGATGGCAAGCTGGATCGGTACGGTGAAGAGCGAATAGTAGATCGTCGTCTGCAGGCCCTGCCACCAATCGTCGTAGCCGGCCCGGATGGCCTGGGGCAGTTCGCTCACCAGGACCCAGGCCCCGATCATCATCAGGATGGCCATGAGCACGAAGACGATCATCCCGCCGCTCGTGGTCCGGTCCCGCGCCCGGTTCCAGATCCGCCACGATGCGAACATCAGCGCCATGCCCAGGAGGATGGCCAGGATCTCCAGCAGGTTCGTCTGGCCGAGGTTGATCATCACCCGCAGCCCCCCGGCGGCTAACGCGCCGCCCAGGACCATCAGGAACCGGCCGCGTCCGCCGATGCCCAGCCTCTTGGCGAGCTGCCAGACCCCGAGCAGGGCGAGGATGCCGGCGCTGAAGGCGCCGACCTGGGCCCAGATGCGGACGGTCTCCCCCTCGGCGGCCGCCTCGACGTAGGCATTCTGGATCTCGGTCACGGTCAGCCAGCCCAGCGCTCCCGCGCCAACCAGCAGCAGGATCGCGACGAGGAACCCGGAGTAGTAGGTCGCACTGCGCACGCTGCGCTGGACGAACCGCGCGGCCAGGAGGGCCAGGCCGATCCCGGCGATGAGGATCAGGATCGCGGTCAGGCGGGCCGAGGATACCGCCGGTACCCGCCACGCCTCACCCAGCAGCCGGAGGAAGAGGTCCTGCGTGCGCTTCTGACCCTTGACCTGCTCGGCGATGTTGAGTACCTCGGGCAGGAGCAGGATCGCAAACCGCAGGAACTGCAGGACGCCGCCGGCGGTCACCGCGCCGGGCAGCAGCCATATCCAGGGCGACTCGTCGTTCTCGCGGGCCTCCTTGACGATCCGGATGACGTTGCGGACGGCGAGGTAGATGAGTAAGATCGCCAGCCAGAGGCCCGCCACGTACGCCAGGCCGTCGATGGCCTTGGCGTACTGGTCGATCCCCAGATAGTCGCCGGGGATGATGCGCCAGCGGTGCAGGCTCACGTAGACGGAGAATACCATCGGGAAGAGTCCAAATGTGCCTATAATAAGGAAGGCGGGCAGCAGAAAGAGGTAAGCGAGGAGACTCTCGCGAATCTTCCGCCACCGGTATCCCCGGAACCATCCAGAGCCTGCCTGCTGCGTCGCCGGTCGTGCCGTTGCGTCTGTTTGTGTCATACCTTCACTCCTGCCATGGTTGTCACGGTGCATCTCCAATCGGTAAGGTTGCGGGTGAGCGCGGCGCGGCCGGTGCTGGTCCGGGGTCGAGCGCCCACCGGGTTGTGCCGACCTGCGCGATCCGAGTGATCTGCCGATTCACGGCCTCGGCGAGGGCCCCGACCGTCTTCCCGTCCAGGGCGCGGCCCTCCGGCCCCCGGAAGATCGCATCCGGGACGACGACCCGGTCGCCTATCTCGATCTCCGCCAGGGTGCGGACGACGTCCGCCACGGTGAGCAGCCCGGCGACGGTGACCGTCTCGCCAAAGCGCCGGTTGACCACCGGCACGACCTCGACCGCGATGCCGTGCGTTGCCGTCACCGCGCCGGCCGCCTTTTCGAGCTCGAGCGCGAAAAGCGTCCCGGTGACCCAGGTTTGCCGCTCGCCGCCCAGGCCGGCTATCGTCTCCACGAGCGCCGGCAATCCCGCCTCGAACCGGGCGACCATCCCCACCCCGTTCTCAATCACGTGGCCCAGCGCGTCGCAGTAGGCCTCCACGGGGGGGACCGGTACGCCCGCGCGTAGGTACCACTCGTCGGACGGGTAGACGAATGGCGTCCCGATCTCGGCCTGAAGCCGCGCCTGCCACGCCCGGAGCCGGTCCAGGATCGCGGCGGCCTCGGCGTCGGTGTACGTCCGCAGCGAGCCGGGATGATACCGGGTCAGCCCCACCGGCACCACCGAGAGCTCCTGCACCGCCGGATAGCGCGTGTACAGGTCCGCAAGGGTGCGGTCCAGATGTTCGCTGTCGTTGCGTCCCGGCACCAGGACGGCCTGCGTGTGCATCGCGATGCCCATCTCGGCCAGCCGGTCGATCTGCGCCAGGATGCGGCCTGCCCGAGGGTTGTGCATCAGGCTCACCCGCACGTCGGGCTCGGTGGCGTGGACGGAGAGGTAGAGCGGGTTGAGAAACTGGGCCTCGATGCGCGCCCAGTCCGCCTCGGTGAGGTTGGTGAGGGTGATGTACGAACCCTGGAGGAAGGAGAGGCGGTAGTCGTCGTCCTTGACGTAGAGCGCATCCCGGAGATCCGGCGCCATCTGATCGACGAAGCAGAATTCGCAGTGGTTCCGGCAGACGCGGATGGGACCGTCGAAGATCGGATCGGTGAAGGAGAGCCCCAGCGGCTCGCCGTAGATGCGGTCGACGTGGCACGTATGTGTGGTCCCCTCCCGCTGATAGCGGATATCGAGGCTCGGTTCGGCGGCCGTGATCTGAACGTCGATCGTATCACGAAGGGGGTATCCATTGATTGCGACCAGGTGATCCCCGGCCTGCAATCCACAACGGGCCGCCGTGCTGCGGGAAGCTACCGCCGCAACCTCTGCCATGTGATCGTCATGCGATGCCAACACTATGCCTCGGCTCACGTCCTTGCGCTGCCTGGGTAGAACGTATCTATCCACACGCATCCTATAGTATAGGTCAGCTTTTCGATTCTACAACCCGTAACGGATAACGATACTGTGTTTCTATGATGTACTATACCCCGAAGACCTCCATTAAGTGTTAACAGGGGGTTAAGAGTGATGCAGCGGCGAGCAAGTTCCCCCGCCTCTCACTCCCACTCGATGGTTGCCGGGGGCTTGCTGCTCACGTCGTAGACCACCCGGTTGACCCCGGGGACCTCGTTGACGATCCGGTTGGCCGTCCGGCCCAGCAGCTCGTAGGGCAGCCGGGCCCAATCGGCGGTCATGAAATCCTCGGTGACCACGGCCCGGAGCGCAACGACGTGGGCGTAGGTCCGCCCGTCGCCCATCACGCCCACGCTGCGCACCGGCAGCAACACCGCAAAGGCCTGGGAGGTCTCGCGGTAGAGCCCCGCGTCCCAGAGTTCCTCCATGAAGACGGCATCGGCGGCCTGTAGGGTGCGCACCCGTGCCGGGGTGACCTCCCCCAGGATCCGCACCGCCAGCCCCGGTCCGGGGAACGGATGCCGCCAGACCAGCGTCTCGGGCAGCCCCAGCTCCAGACCTACCTTGCGGACCTCATCTTTGAAGAGGTCCCGCAGCGGCTCGACCAACGCCAGGTCCATCTCCTCGGGGAGCCCGCCCACGTTGTGGTGCGACTTGATCCGCTGCGCGGCTTGGTTCGAGCGCCTTGTGCTGCCGGCGCTCTCGATCACGTCGGGGTAGATGGTGCCCTGGGCCAGGAACTTGGCGTCGCCGAGCCGTCCGGCCTCCGCCTCGAAGACGCGAATGAACTGCTCGCCGATGATGCGGCGCTTCTCCTCCGGGTCGGTCACGCCCTGAAGCCGGCCCAGAAACCGCTCGGATGCATCGACCATAACCAGCTTCATATCCAGCGCCTTGCGGAAGGTCGTCTCGACCTGGGCGCCCTCGCCGCTGCGGAGCAGCCCGGTGTCCACGAAGATGCACGTCAGTTGGTCGCCGACCGCCTTGTGGATCAGCGCGGCGACCACGGCGCTGTCGACGCCCCCGCTCAGGCCCAGGATCACCGGGTCCGAGCCCACCTGCGCCCGGATGCGGGCTACTGCCTCGTCGATGAACGCCTGAGGGGTCCACGTCCCGTCACATCCGCAGAGGTCATAGAGAAAGCGGCGCAGCATCGCCGCGCCGCGCGGGGTGTGGTGCACTTCCGGGTGGAACTGCGTCCCGTAGATGCCGCGTGCTGGATCGCCGACCGCTGCGATGATCCCGTTTTCGCTCTCGGCGAGGGTGTCAAACCCTTCTGGGAGGGTCTCCACCCGGTCGCCGTGGCTCATCCACACGTCCAGGGTCTCCGGCAGCCCGTCGAAGAGCGTTGATGCCGGGGCCGTGACGCGGACGGTGGCGGGGCCGTACTCCCGCGCCGTGCCGGGGACCACCTCGCCGCCCAGGGCCCGGATCAGGAGCTGCATGCCGTAGCAGATGCCGAGGACCGGCACCCCGGCGTTCAGGATGTGATCGGGCAGCGTGGGGGCGCCGTCGTCGTAGACGCTGTTGGGCCCTCCGGAGAGGATCAGGCCCTTGGGATCGAGCGCCGCGACCCGCGCCGGGGACGCGTCCCAGGGGAGGATCTCGGCGTAGACGTGCTGCTCGCGCACGCGCCGGGCGATCAGTTGGGTGTACTGCGAGCCGTAGTCGAGGATGACGAGGGTCTGTCGCGAGGCTGTCATCGTGGGCGGCCTCACTCGGCGATGATGATGGTGCCGTCGTCGCGCATCTCCTCGATGGTCACCAGGGAGAAGATAGGCACGCCGAGTTCGGCGAGCTTCTCACGACCCCCTTCGAATGACTTTTCGACCAGCGTGCCGATGCCGACCAGCGTCGCCCCGGCGTCCTGGACGATGCGGGCCATCGCGGCGATCGTCTGCCCCGTCGCCAGGAAGTCGTCGATGATGAGGACGCGGTCCCGGGGATCGATGAACTCCGGGGAGACCATCAGCGAGACCTCCCCGCCCTTGGTGTGCGAGGGGGCGAACTCCACAAAGACCGGATCCATCATCGTCACCGGCTTATGCTTGCGCGCGTAGACCAGCGGCAGCCCCATGGCGTAGGCGGTCGCCATGGCGGGGATGATACCCGACACTTCTGCGGTGAGCACCCGGCTGGGGTGCATATCCGCGAACTGCTTGGCGAACTCCGACCCGGCCTCCAACATCAGCGCCGCGTCCACCTGATGGTTGATGACGCTGTCGATCTTCAGGATGCCATCGCCCAGGTTTTTGCCTTCGTGACGAATTCGATTCTTTAAGCTCTCCATAGTGCCGTTATCACTCCTCTGACTTCGTAGGCTCCGTGCCAACATCCTAGCCTTCCTCTGGCCTTATCATAGCATAGAATAGGGATTGAACATGGCAATGGTTCATCCTCTCCGCGTCGGGCGCGTCACATTAACGTGGATTGTGCGAGACCCTCCTTATGCCAATGTACTTTTCCAATAGGAAGAAGTGTGATAGCATAGGGGCAGACCGTGGGGTCTGGGTTTGTTTGTGGTTAGGCCGTTCCAAAAAACAAATCGTTCCAATAGCCGGGATTTTTTCAAAGAAAAAGCACCCGGTTTGGGATCGTTTGAATTCTGGAACTACCTTAGTTCGTGCGGTATACTGCTGGGTATTGGGGCTTGGTTGGCGCCGATCCGGCGCTCAGTGATGGAGGTTAAGGATGACAGAGCAACCTAACTCGAACGCTAAACGATCGTTTTTGTCCCGGTTGTGGGGTGCATTCAAGAATTTCGCGATCCTCTTCTCCTTTATTATCAACTTCGTCCTCATTATTGTGCTGCTGCTCTCACCCGGTCCGATCTTCACCACGAAGGCCCAGGTGGTCGAGCCCCTGCTCGGGGATCTGGACGGTGCCTTCGCGGCGTTGGGGGATACGACGATTGAGACTCAGGTGGACATTGAGCACTCGATGCCGGTCGTCTTCTCGCTGCCGCTGGAGCAGGACACCGACGTCGTGCTGACCAAGGAAGTCCCGCTTCAGGTGCCGGCGACCTTCCTCCTGCCGGGCGGCGGCGGCTCCATCAAGGGCATCGTCAGCCTCAACCTGCCCAAGGGCCAGGTCCTGCCGGTCAACCTGGACATGGACGTCCCGGTCAATACCAAGATCCCGGTGGTGATGCAGGTCCCGGTGGAGATCAAGCTGGACGAGGCCGGTATGGGCCCGGCGATCGAGCAGCTCCGGGCGGTCTTCCGCCCCGTGCAGGCGCTGATGCAGAGCCTGCCGGATTCGACAGCCGAGGCGGCGCAGGCCTTGACCGGTCAATGAACGAGCGCCCGATCTGTAGTTACGAGGGCTCCCGGTACAGCACTGAGTTCTGGACGCAGGCCCGCAGCTACGAGGACGCGGTCGAGCGCGTCGCGCTGCGGGCGCTGCTGCCCCCGCGCGGGCGGCGCCTGCTGGAGATCGGCGCCGGCTTCGGGCGGGTGGTCGATCTCTACGCCGGGTACGACACGATCGTGCTGCTCGACTACGCCGAGACCCAGCTCGCCCAGGCGGTGGCGCGGCTGGGCGCGGACGGACCGTTCGTCTTCGTCCAGGCCAACTTCTACCATCTGCCTTTTGCGACCGGGCTTTTTGACGCCGTGACCATGATCCGCACCCTCCACCACGCCACGGACGCCCCCGAGGTGCTCCGGGAGATCTCGGAGGTGCTCGGTCCCGAGGGCGCGTTTGTGCTGGAGTTTGCCAACAAGCAGAACCTGAAGGCCATCGCGCGGCACCTCCTGGGCCGGCAGGACTGGTCCCCCTTCGATCGGGAGCCGGTGGAGTTCGTCGAACTCAACTTCGATTTTCACCCCGCGTGGATCTGGGATCAGCTCGCGCGCGTGGGCTTGACGCGCGAGGCCGTGCGGACCGTCTCGCACTTCCGGATCGATCTCCTGAAGCGGACGCTCCCGACGCGCCTGCTGGCGGCGCTGGACGCGGCGGTTCAGCCCACCGGCGCCCTATGGCAGCTCAGCCCCAGCGTCTTCGTCCGCAGCCGGGCGGGCGTGGACAAAGATCCGGCGCCCGAGGACGCCTTCTTCCGCTGCCCGGCGTGCGGTCGCCCGTTGGCGGGCGGCCTGCCCACCGGTCCTCAGCCCGCTGATGCGCTGCCCTGCGCGTGCGGAGAGACCTGGACGCGCAACGGCGCGATCTACGATTTCCGCTGGCCCCGCTGATTGACTCCGCAATTCTCTCTTTGTGTTGGACACCGCCCCCGGGGACGGGAGCTATGAGCAGTGCTAATTGCCTTTCCCCCCGCCGGGGGGAAACACAAAGGGGGCGACCCCTCCCTTGAACTTTGCCCCACCTTCGTTACCATAGGTCGTTGGGCACGGAAAGAGACCAGTTACAGCAATATTGACATAACGATCAGGGGTCGTCAGTACCTTGCCACAGAGATTCGAGGTGATGCAAATAGCCATCGGGGTCGCGCCGGAAGCTACGAATGCGCCGCTGACCAGCTTGCGCGGCGCGGAAGCGCTCTCGCTCTTCGCGGAATGCTTTGGTGGAAACTTGCCGGAAGCGGTCCAATGTTTCTTCAGCCGTCTCCTCCGAGTCGTAGAATATGGCGTATGCGCCATGCCGAGTGATGTACTCAGCAACCGCCTTGTGTCCGGTGGTTCGCCGCCGCTGACGTTTCAGGACTCCGATGTACTGCTCCAGGCCATTGTCTGTACGCGGAATGGCCGGCTCTTCATAACAAGGAAACAGGCCAGGCGCCCAGGCCCGTGTCCGCTTGATGATGTGATCGATGATGGCTGCATCGCCTGGGAAGTAAGGCTTCAAGTCCATCAAGTAATCGAGGTAGTGCTCCACTTCTTGAGCTACCTCGACACCCGCTCGAGTCCACCAACCTTGCTTCGTGTGGGGTACGTCCAGAACTCCAGCCAAGCCCAGTACCCAATCTTGCTGGCGGCGGAGGCGCAGATACTCGGCATCCCATTTGTGTCGCCGCTGGGTCAACCCTTGAATCTCTGCGAGCAAAGGATGTGGATGATCTGTCAAGCAGTTATTCAAAGATTCGTCGATCCGAGTCAACGTTTCGTAGATTTCCAGGCCAGGCAGTTTGAAGGGGGCTTGCCCTTTAGTCTGCAAAACGGATCGAATGGCAGCTGCATATCCTTCCAGAACGCGGTATTCTCGCACCTCCGGCTCGCTTGGGGAGGTGACAGTCTCGTTCTGACACTCTTTCTGCTCAGCCTGGGGAGACTGTTGGTCTATCTGGCGCTCAATTTGGCCGATGCCACGCCCCCTTTTTTCAGTTCCTTGGCTAGGGAACTGTCATCTTCACGTATGGGCCTCTGAACCGCTTTAAGAAAGTGTAAATGACACAAATGATGCAGCACTCCCGGCCAGACCGCGGCCACACCCCGCAGCAAAGCTTGTTGGTCGTCACTGATCACTCCTTGCAAAGGAACC
This sequence comes from Anaerolineae bacterium, assembly GCA_034437735.1. GTDB lineage: Bacteria > Chloroflexota > Anaerolineae > B4-G1 > SLSP01 > PWVB01. Next base: position 690 of record DAOTTS010000119.1, on the reverse strand, counting down.
CCCAGCTCCTTCAACAAGTCATCTACCACTTCCATCTCCGCCTTCAAGCTATCTGTGTCGTTGTGCAGCAAACTCGCGGCATGCAAGCGGGCTCCGCTCAGTGCGTCTCGGAAGATATACAGCGTCGGTTTCCCTTTCTCCGGCTGTACCCCGTCAATGGCCAGCACTACCCCACCGTTTGCCAGAATCTGCTCACGATAGGTTTCCAACTTGGCCCCTTGCGCGCATTTGAGCAACACCTCGTACTCGCCCATGTAATCCGTCACCCGCCGCTCGCTGATGGCAACCCCGCGACTCTCAAGTGCTTGGTGAATCTCTGCCAAAGATCGGTACTCCCCGAACCGCTGTTGACCAACAAAGACTATCACGTCCAACCCGAAGGTGTAATTCTTGAGAGCCAGACCATCGGCCATCACCGAACGGTAGACCTCATCAGGTTTGGGGCAAGTCGTCTCGCGATTGACACACCGATAGCCCCAATTAGTCACTTTGGCAACTTCTTCCAGCGAGATGATGGTTTTGCTCCACACCGCATGACTGCGTTCCAATTTGCCCCCACAGTGGGGACATCGCTCGACTTCAGGGTAGTGGTGATAACTGGGTATTTCCCCATAATCTTTGGCTACTTTCATCTATATGCCTCCCTGTGTGACTTCGACACCGCGCAGGTATTATACACGGAACTAGCTA
>DAOTTS010000118.1:0-78926 GCA_034437735.1 Anaerolineae bacterium | reverse complement strand
AAGGCGACTCACCCGCTCCCCAAAACCTATACGTGGGGCATTCAGCACCCCACACCTTCTCTACCACTGTGCATCACCGATCCCAAGAACGCCGAGTAGGTAAGCATTTTTGCATTCCATCCCCTTCTATTCAACTGTTAAGGTGCGGAAAACAGGTTAAACAGGATCCGTAAGTTGAAAACACTCGGCGTCTCCTTATTTGATCCGGTATCCGCAACTATGATGGGATGGGGGCAATTTGGAGAATGGTTTGGTGACCGACAACGATCTTCTTCGTAGCATTGAGCGGGCCCGAGCTCGGGGGGCTGCGCAGTTGGACCTTAGCTATCAAGGTCTGACGAACCTGCCTCCCGACATTGGTAGCCTGGTCGATCTGGTTGTGCTCGATCTCAGCGGCAACGATCTGGTGTCGCTTCCGTCTGAGATCGGCGAACTCTCCCGTCTGCAACAACTGGATCTGCGGCATAATCACTTGACGCAGTTGCCGCCGAGCATTGGATATATTGATTCCCTGATCGGTCTTGATCTCCGGGACAATCGTTTAAGCACGCTGCCTGCCGAGATGGTCGCGCTAGCCCACCTGACCTCTTTGGATCTCCGCGATAACCGGTTCGAGATCTTTCCTCAAGTTATCCTCGGGCTCAACGCCCTGGAGGATTTGCAGCTCTGGTCTAACCCTCTCCTACGCTTTCCGGTGGAGGTGGGGGCGCTTACCCAGCTGAAGATGTTAAACCTGGGCCGGAGCGGGATGACCGAGATTCCGTCCGGTGTCTGGTCATTGACGAATCTGGAGCACCTCATCATCGATCACACCCGGATATCCCGGATTCCCTCCGATGTCCATACCGCCCGAGATTCTGAATAAGACCACGGACCCAGCGACCTTGCTGCGTTACTACCTCGATCACCTGGAAGGCCAGAAGTATCCGCTGAACGAGGCTAAGATGGTCCTCGTCGGACAGGCCAATGTGGGGAAGACATCCCTCGTCAATCGATTGGTGGAGGATTCCTTTGATCCTCTGGAGTCGACGACCCTGGGGATCGATATCCGACCCTGGCAGATTCTGGTCAATGACGCTCACGTGCAGCTCAACGTCTGGGATTTCGGGGGACAGGAGATTATGCACGCGACGCACCAGTTCTTCTTGACCCGCCGCACCCTTTATGTGTTGGTGATCGATACACGGATGGGGGAGGAAGAGAACCGACTGGAGTATTGGTTGAAGATCATCCGGAGCTTCGGTGGGGAGTCTCCGGTGATCGTGGTGGGCAACAAGATCGACCAGGCCAAATTGGATATCGATCGCCGGGGATTGATGTCCAAATACCCTATCAGCTTCAGGAGCTCATCCAACTCGGCAAGCTCCAGCGCCCGATGGTCACCTGGCCGGAGCTTGCCGAGCTACGACGTGCCGGGCGCTAGATCTTCAGCACCTTGGCCCCACGTATCCTGCCGGTGCGCAATTCGAGCAAGGCGCGGTTGGCCTCCTCCAGCCCAAATGTTTGCGTCTCCGGCTTGAGCGGAATCTCTGCCGCCAAACTTAGACACGATGCGACATCATCCCGGGTGACGTTGGCCACGCTCTTGATCTCCCGTTCCATCCAAAGATGCGTCGAATAGTCAAGATTCAGGAGTTCCTCCTTATCACCGGCCTCTTTTCGAATGGCGTTAATCACCAGCCGTCCGCCGGGGATGAGATTCTTGAGGGCTTCGACCACGGGTTTCCAGGCCGGCGTCGTATCGATAATCGCGTGGAGCGGCTCGGGGGCTTGGGCCTCTGTCGGCCCGGTCCACACGGCGCCGAGTTCGCGGGCAAACTCCCGCTCGTCTGGATTCCGCGCGAAGACGTAGATGTCGCTCTCTGGGAATTTGTGCTTGGCCATCTGTAACACGAGATGTCCGGACGCTCCAAACCCCGTCAGGCCCAGGCGTTGGCCATCCTGCAGTTCGGTAAGTTTGAGGGAGCGGTATCCGACCGCACCCGCACACAGCAGAGGGGCGGCTTCAACGTCAGCAAACGTCTCCGGGATGGGATAAGCAAATGACTCGGGGACCGCCATCTTTTCGGCGTACCCGCCGTTCGCGTCCCGGCCGGTAGCCATAAATGACTCGCAGAGGTTCTCCTCTCCTCGGCGACAAAATTCGCACGTTTCGTCCGCCCAGAAGATCCATGCGACGCCCACGCGGTCTCCCTCTTCGAACCGGTCCGCTTGGTCACCCCTGCCTATGACGCGGCCGATGACTTCGTGGCCTGGGATCATCGGCAGTTCCGCGGGTGGCGTGCGCCCTTCGATTTCGTCAAGCTCCGTGTGGCAGACCCCACAGGCCAATACCTCGAGAAGAACCTCATGGGGTTTGGGGGTGGGATCCGGCAGATCATGCAAGACCAGGGGCTCGCGGTCTTCGCTGACAGGGCCGATCTCTTCAATGATCATCGCTTTCATCAATTGACTCCTCTCAATGCTGGCGTCCTGTTTTCTCCACGGCGGGCAGCCGCATCGTGAACGTACTTCCCTTTCCGACCTCGCTCTCGATCCAGATCTGTCCGTTATGTGCCTCAACGGTCAATTTGCAGAAAGGCAATCCCAGTCCGGTTCCCACCCGCCGTCCCGTGGCCGAGGTCTGTTGGAACTTCTCAAACAGGCGTGATTGTTCCTCCGCTGGGATACCGGGTCCGGTGTCGGTCACGCCTACCAGCACCGTGCCATGGTTTTCCCGGTCGGGTTTGGCCCAAAGCTGAACGGTCCCTTGATCCGGGGTGAATTTGATGGCGTTATCGACCAGATTGTGCAGGGTCCGCTCGATCAACCGGGCGTCAATATAAAGGTCCGGCAAGTCTTGTGACGTTTTGAGATCCAGGGCAATATGCGCCTCCTTCGCCAAGGGATTGAAACGGGTGGCGGTTTCCCTGAGTATCGTTTCCGGTTCGACGACCTCCGGGTGGATGGTGAACTCGCCGCTCTCCAGCTTGCTTATATCCAGGAGTTCGTTGACCATACTCAGCATACGATCGCTCCCCCTACGGGCCATCCGCTCCAGTAAGAGCACGTCATCCAATCTTTTCTCCCCAACGGCCTTTTCTATCATATCCAGGCTTCCCTGGAGGACGGTCAGGGGAGACCGCAGGTCGTGGACAAGCATGTGCATCATATCTTCCCGGAGTTGAGCTAACTCAATCTCTTCGCTGATGTCTCGGAAGACGAACAGATATCCGACGGTTACATCACTCCTGTCACGCACCGGGGTCAACGTACGTTCCAGGTGTCGTTCTGGTGTGCCTGGGATTGTGACGATATGTCGATGGTGGAGGTCTTCCTCACTGACCTCTTGACACGCCTTTACCAAGGCTTGTCGATGGTTGAATCCGATCACGTTGAGGAAGGATGACTTGTCCGATCCATCACCGACGTTCTCATTTCCAAGCTCGATGGCGTCCAGCCTCCGATAGACTATCTCGTCCTGTGCGACGTCAAGAAAGTCAACCAACGCACGATTAACGGCCAGAATGCGATATTCGTTGTCGAGCAGCAGGATTCCCTCGCCAGTAGTGCGGAGGATCGATCTCAATTCCCGGACACGGCGTGCTAGGGCTTCGTCGGTCCGTTCGTAGAGCCGCGCGTTCTGGATGGCCACCGCTGCCTGGGTGGCGATGGTGACGAGCACCTCCTGATGGGAGACGTCATAGGCCTCCTCGGTCGTATACGATTGGACGGCGATGACGCCGATGGCTTTCTGTTCGGCCAGGATAGGGACGCCTACCCAAGAGGCCGCCGGTTTACCGATCTGATCGATCCCCAGCCCTTCGAGTACGGCTCCCACGTCTTTGGGGATAAGGAGCGGCTCCTGCGTTTGGAGAATGTGCTCTGTGAGACCGAACCCAGCCTGACGAGATCGCGAGTCGACACGTTGGTTGTCATCAAAGGCCAACGGGAACGAGACCTCATTGGTCTCAGCGTCGTAGAGTGCTACGTAGAAATTGCGGGCCGGCATCAGGGCGGCGACCTGCGTATAGATCGCCGAGAGGATAGTGTCGATGTTCAAGCTGGCGCTAAGCACTCGACCGACAGCTTGCAGGCTGTCGAGTTCTTTCACCCGTCTCTCAAGCCGCCGGCTGGTCAACGTCAAGTTTCGAGTGATGAGGGACGCGATGATCATCAGCGAGGCAAAGAGTATAAATGAAAACAACCCTAATTGGGTGTAGATCAGCGCAACCAACGGTGCGAAGATCAAAGGGGCACCCTCGTAGAAAAGGATGGAAGGGAGGGCCTGGCCATAGGCCTTAAGCTCACTGCGGCTTCGAGTCGCGATGACAATCCCGGCGACCAGATGATTGAAGGCCAGATAGGAGAAACCAAGCGCAAGCAGCGGTGGGAGGGTGTCGATCGTTAGCGCCTCGAACGGCAGATTTCCGCTCAGCGCTTGGAAGACTGCTCCGCCGGCAAGGATACTCCCTGTGTGCATAGTCGCATTGATCGCCATAAGCGACAGAAACCTTGGTCGGTCCGTTGCCGGGGGGAGATCGAGCGCCTCGGCCCAACGGGCACGAACCCATCCGTATATCCACGTACCGACAAAAGCCGTCCATCCGGCTGGGACCCATCCTGTGACCAGATAGGCTGCGACCGTGGTCATCGGGAGCAGCGAGACCAAGCCGGTGGGCAACCGTACACCAAAGGTATCTGCGAAGACGATGAGCCCGCAGAAGAGCGCGGTCGGCAGGATTTGAGAAGCCGCCGGGGGAGATGCTATCGTGAGCCCTATCAGGACTAATAGGACAGCCAAGCCGGCCGCTAGATACGCATAGATAAAGGTACGTCGACGACTCATCCGCTCTCCTTATGGTGCTATAGTCATCATTCCTTGCTTTGAGGGCGTTGACTTGATCGATCCTTAAGGTATAATAGTTTCGTTATTAGGGTAATCGTATGTGTTGATAAAAGCAAGTTCAAACGCCGCGGGTAACCGCGCGATTTTCGTGTAAGGCAACTAGGGCAGGGTTTGATACCGTGAGCACTTGACCCGGGTGCATTTTCCTCGGTGCCTACGCGTTCATTAGGATGAAGTTCATCCACAGAGGAGGTATTCTATGCCAAAGCGAACTTACCAACCGAAGAAACGAAAGCGAATGCGCAAGCATGGTTTCCGTGCCCGGATGAAGTCGAAGTCTGGGCGGAGGGTTCTCAAGCGCCGCCGCAATAAGGGCCGCCAACGATTGGTCTCCGTGCGGTTGGGTGGGGCCAAGCGCAAGAATTGGAAGGAAAGTTCTAATCGGTCGGATCCGCGCAATAAGCGGTAACTTGTTGACACGCGTTGAGGGGTAATCCCTGGCCGAAGGAGGTGCGCCTTCGCCGCCCACGTGACTATCGCAGCGTTTGGTCAGAAGGGCGGTCATGGGCGCATTCTCTGTTTGTATTGTGGGCCCGCCCGAACTCGTACGATCGGACTCGGGTAGGGTTCACAGCCAGCAAGAAGGTCGGGAATGCCGTGAAGCGCAATCGAGCCCGGCGGTTGTTGAAAGAAGCTACACGGCGCTTATACTCAGAGTTGGCTTCCGGCTGGGACATTGTGTTGGTTGCCCGTTCCCGGTTGCCTCAGGCAGGATGTCAACGCGTCGAGCGGGACCTCAGGCATGCGCTGCGATCTGCAGGTCTGATGGCTAATCGGAGCCGTGAGTAGGCGAAGTCTCCTTTGTTGGCGTGAGGAAACTATCGGCGTTCTGTGTCCGTACATAAGGGTAAAAAGGTGCTTATCTGGGATTTATCGCTTGACGTTTTATGGTATTGAGTCAGCTTGTGGTCGCACACTTAGATAATCAACTGATGGATATGACGTTGTGATCAAAAAGTTTGTGCTTGCCGTGCTTCGATTATACAAGCGCTTTATCTCGCCACTTTTCCCACCATCCTGCCGCTTCCAACCCACGTGCTCGGTTTACACGTATCGAGCCATTGAGCGCTACGGGGTGTTGAAAGGTGGGTGGTTGGGATTTAGACGGATCGTCCGCTGCAATCCATTTAATCCAGGTGGATATGATCCGGTTCCATAACACAGTAGGAGGACGTATGCAGTTCTGGCGGAAGATGTCACACCGCCCTATGGCCCTGCGCACGCGTGCGTTTGGGCGCCTTGTGATTGGTCTGGTCTTAGCTCTTTTCATCTTGGTCGGCTGTGCTCGTGGGGGGCGACATGAGAGTTGGCCTGGGATGACTCTCGTCGATGGTGTGATCTATGCGGCTAATCTTGAAGCCGTGCAGGCCCTCGACGCCGAGACGGGCGCGCTTTATTGGAGTTTTCCCGGTGAGGCCGAGGAGGATGACCTTGGGCCCTTTTACACGCCGCCCACGTATGTGGAAGACTACGGGGACCACGGTCTGCTGCTTGCAGCCGGGTTTAACGATCAGACCGTCTATGCGTTATCTCTTGGCGATTCAGCTGAGACTGAGCCGGATGAACTTTGGCGTTTTTCCGGTGCCGAGGGGCAGTATGTGGGTGGCGGTACGGTTACCAATGGACAGTACATTGTCGGCAACGGAGATGGGCGCGTTTACGCTTTAAGTCTCGAAAGTGGTGACAAGATGTGGGACTTTGCGACCGGCGACCGGGTCTGGGCTACGCCTATCGTCTCCGGTGACGTCGTGTACATCGCGTCGCTCGATCATCATCTCTATGCCGTTGACGTCCAAACCGGTGATGAGCTGTGGAGCCTTGAGTTCGAGGGGGCGCTTTCGGCAACGCCGGTGCTTTCGGGGGAGCGATTATGGATTGGTGACTTCACCTCAATGCTTCACGAGGTTGATCTCACGAGGGGTGAGGTGGTCTGGGAGTACGAGGCGCTCGATTGGCTGTGGGCAACGCCGCTCCTTGATGGATCGACGCTCTATTTCTCGGACGTATCCGGACACGTCTATGCGCTTGACGTTGAGACCCATGAGATGCTTTGGAATGAGCCCGCATCCGTCGACGATATCGTGCATGGGAGACCCGCACTTAGCGGTGATGGGACGATGCTCTTTGTCGCCGGTTTTGAGAAGGGGCAGGTTCACGCTCTGGACGTCTCAACGGGCAGTGAGGTAAGCTGGGGGACGGCGATGGAGACCCCCGGACGGTTACCGGGCAATCTTGTTTCCGCCGGCACCCGTCTATATACGATGCCGATTCTGATTGAGACCCGAGTCCGGGCATTCGATACGGATAACGGCAGTCTGGTCTGGCAGTATCCGGTCGCTAAATGACGATGATAACTGGTTTCAATTTTGTGGTGACCGTAACCGACTTTTAACGCAGTAGGGGGATAAACTGTGTGGGATACACTCATTATACGACCCATTATTAATCTTCTCTTGTTGCTCTACCGTTATCTGGGCAACGAAACGATTGTCGCTGTCGCGATGGTGACGCTGCTTCTGCGGCTCGCGCTGACACCGCTCCAACTCAATCAGCAGAAGAGCGCTCGCAAGCAGCAGGCGTTGCGACCGAAGTTGGAAGAGCTTCAGAAGAAATACAAGGATGATCGTGAGAAGCTCGCTCAGGCGCAGATGAAGCTCTATCAGGAGGCTGGTGTGCAGCCGGTCGGTGGTTGTCTGACGCTCGTCATTCAGCTACCGCTTATGATCGGCCTCTATCAGGCTATTATCCGTACGTTGGCTTCGACACCGTTGCAGCTTCTTGCGCTGCCCGATGATATCTATCGCTGGATCCCGGGTATCAGTCAACTCATTCCACTCAAGAGCCAATTTCTTTGGCTGGATCTGGCACTGCCGGATCCCTACTACATTCTGCCGGTCCTCGTCGTTATTAGCGCCTGGTACTATCAGAAACTACTCACCCCGCCGGCGACCGATGCGCAATCGGCTGCGATGAGCAAGCAGATGCAGATTATGATGCCGTTAATGACGGGCTTTTTCGCTGCAACCTACGCTTCCGGCTTAGCCGTCTACTTCCTGATCTCGAACTTGGTCGGTATTCTTCAGTATTTCCTATTCCGCCGGCACTATGAGCATTCCGATGCCACCTCGACCGACAAGGAATTGGCCCGAACCCGCGCCACCTAGTGCGTTTGAGTTATTGGCGAGACGTTGATAAACCGCAAGTACTAGACAGCGTTATTTTAACATCTGAGCTGCCTAGCATTGGTACCATTGATTTTATTGAGGAGGATTTGACTGATGAGTTCCGAGGATTCTGTTGTCGTCTCAGCTCCTTCTGTTGATGAAGCCGTTAGTTTGGGTTTGATCAAACTCACGGCTCTTCGTGATGAAGTGGATATTGAGGTTCTGGATGAAGGGAGTCGTGGATTCCTGGGATTGGGTGCCCGGGAGGCGCGAGTGCGGGTTAGGCGTTTAACCGAAGAGGAACGTCAATCCAGGGAGTCAGCACCCTCTGAACCGCCTCAAGATATTGCAGAACTAGAACCTGACTCAGGGCCGTCAGACCATGCCCCCGATGTGCAGATTGAGGCGGATGAGCAGCCGCGCGTCTCCAGCGAGCCGGTAGAGGGTAAGCAGAAGCCTCAGGTTTCACAGAAGCCGGAGCCCCCTAAGCCTAGCCAACCTACGCCGGACGATACCAGGAAGCCCGACAAGGCAGCCCAACCGGAGCAAGAGCCTTCTATGCCTGAGGTCGTCGGCGGTGTTAAACGGTCTGAGTTGGAAGCGGTCGTTCGAGATGTGGCGGCGGGTCTCCTGCAGGATTTGGACGTCGACGTTAACCTTGAATGGTTACAGGAGGACCGTCCAACGCTGTGGGTGGCCATTGACGGCAAAGACGCGAGCGCTCTGGTTGGATCGCGATCCCGAACCCTTCATTCCCTTCAGTATCTCTTCCGGGCATTGACTTACCATCGATTGGACGGTGAGTATAACCTCGTCGTCGATGCGGATGCCTACCGCAAACGCCGGCGGCGGAGCCTGGAGGACTTGGCTAAACGGCAAGCGAAAAAGGCGATTGAGACTGGGAAGACCGTCCGCATGCGGTCGATGCCCGCCCACGAGCGCCGGATCGTTCATATCACGCTGCGCCGGGATGATCGCGTCACGACCGAGAGTGTAGGACGGGGACGCAGCCGATCGGTTACGATTATTCCGCAGGGTGCGGACTCCTCCAGCTAGAGGGGACGACGCGCGCTGAGGACGGTCGATTATCTCGTCGTTGGTCACATTACACACGACCTGTTGCCCCATGCTGAGGCTCCCGTGTTGGGGGGGACGGTCTCTTATGCGGCGGTCACGGCGTCGGCTTTGGGACACGATACGGGGATCCTGACGAGTGCGTCGGCCTCATGCGATTTGTCCGTTTTGCGCGATCGCGTCGACGTCGTTCGCATCCCCGCCGACTCAACTACGACGTTTGAAAACCAATACTGGGATGGGAACCGGACGCAGGTCGCCTACGCATTTGCGGAGCCTATAACGGCTGCGCATTTACCTCATGCTTGGCGCGAACCAACGATCGCCCATATCGGCCCTATTTTGCACGAGTGTCTCCCAGATTTGCAGGGAGCTTTTGGCCCCAATACCTTTCTGGGTGTCACGCCTCAGGGATGGTTGCGCGTCCGAGATGCATCCGGGCGGATTCATCCCCGGGAATGGAAAGGTGCAGGTAACTGGCTCGCTCGTGCCTCGGCTGTTGTGTTGAGCCTGGAGGACGTGGGACATAACTGGTCGTTGATCGATACCTACGCTCAACAGACCGAATTACTGGTCGTGACCCAGGGATGGCTCGGCGGTGTTCTCTTTGAGTCTGGACGATCCTCAAATTTTTCGGCGCCTACGGTCCAGGAGGTGGATCCCACCGGTGCCGGGGATATCTTCGCCACCTGCTTTTTCACCCAGGTCGCAGCGGGGCATGCGCCTGACGTTGCAGTTCGGTTTGCCTCGTGTGTCGCTGCGCACTCGGTGTCCCGTCGAGGGTTAGCCTCGATGCCGCGATCTGACGAGATTCGGATTTGCGCGGAGACCTGGTCGTGATACGATTGATTAAGGTTCGTTGTTCTCCAACTTCGATGTGAGGGATTGAGCGTTGACTACTTGTTACGCGTTTGCGAATCAGAAGGGTGGTGTCGGCAAGACGACGACGGTGGTCAATGTCGGAGCCGTCATGGCTGATTGGGGATACAACGTTTTGGTGATCGACGTCGATCCGCAGAGTAACGCGACTACGAGCTTGGGATTTGATGCGCGGACGTTGGAGACCTCGATCTACGAGGTGCTTTTGGAAGAGCTTGCTGCTCAGGATGCCGTCCTTTCCACGGACTGGGATCGCCTCGACCTCCTCCCCAGTACGCCTTCGGTGGCCGGGGTCGCTGTGGAGCTCAATCAGCTCTTGCCCGTTCAACGGGTTCAGCGCTTGCGACAGACGTTGTCGGCACTCCTAGAGGCGTACGCATACGTCCTGATCGACTCTCCTCCCAGTTTGGGGATATTGACCGTCAACGCCCTGGTCGCAGCCCACGCCGTGGTGGTGCCCGTGCAGTGTGAATATCTCGCTCTCGAAGGCTTGTCGCAGCTTATGCGCACGATCCAGCTGGTCAAGCGTGGGCTCAACCCAAGCCTCTCCCTTCGTGGTCTGGTGCTGACGATGTCCGACGCCCGGACGACCCTATCCAAGGAGGTGATTCAAGAGGTTAAGGGACACTATACGGATCACGTGTTCGACACGGTCATTCCGCGTAGCGTCAGGTTGAGCGAGGCGCCGAGTTATGGTGAACCGGGGGTTCTCTATGCGCCCCGTTCCAGCGGCGCGATGGCATACCTTGCCCTCACGCGAGAGCTTCTGCTGGGTGATGGACGCGAGGTCGCCTGGCAGCCTGAGTCTTAGCCTCTGTCACTCTTCCGCTTCTAAAGCTCGATGAGGATATCGCCGCCGAAGCTCCTGTAATCCCTGCGTCGCGACAACTTGAACGGAGGCAGCGCTTCCCTCAAGCATTGCTTCCAGGATGGCAATGTGGGATTCGTCACCGATCCTGGCAAGGGTCAATGCGCTAAGTACCTTGACGTCATCCCGCCCCTCTTGCGCGGCCAAGACCAACGTGTCGATGGCAGCTTCACCCACGCCGAGGCCCATCCCCTGTTCTGCCGCCCACGTCATCAACCATTCGATTTCATCGATCTTGGGAGGGGCTGGGATCGTGGCCTGCTGGGCTTTCTGATCCTCTTTTGCCTCGAGTGCTGATTCCGCGGCCGATCGAACCAGCCACTCAGGATCCTGCTTTATCATCTCAACCAGCTTTTTCTCGGCCCACTCCTGATCAATATTCCCAAGTCCCTGTGCGACCGCACGCCGAACGAGAAGGTCGGGATGGTCGGCTGCATCGATGAGGGCCTGCGGTCCTTCCGGTAACTCCGCCAGGGCGTCGGCGATCACGAGCATCAAGGCCTCATCGACTTGATCGAGGCTCTCGCCGAGGAACGTGGTTGCTCCAGGTGTCCCCATATCCCGGAGCGACCGCACGGCAGCACTTCGTAGATCCTGGTTCTCATCTCGGAGGGCAGCTCCCAAGATCCGCATATCCTGAGGATTGCCACACCATCCGAGCCCGCGAATGGCCGCAATGCGAACGTCGAGGGATGGCTGTTGCAGCATCTTCAGAAAAAAAGCGCGGGCACTTCGCCCCACGACTTGGACCAGGGCGCGCCCTACGATCAAACGATCCGCCAAGTCCGACGCTTTGTTCATAAAACTTTGGGCCAAGGCTTTCATCAGAGTTCGCCGCCATGGGGTTTCGGTTGGCGTGTCGACTGCCCAAGACGTCGCCCTAAGAAGGCGAGGCACTTTAGGCTCCCTCCGTCTCGGGCTCAACAACTCTCTGACGAGGTCCAAGGCATCCGCTTGTGTCGCGAAGAAGCTCACAATTCTCGACCACGTGGGATCGAAAAGATGGTCGAGAACGACGTCATATCCATCCTCGGTGTCAAGAAGGTGGCAGGCGGTGAAGTAATCGGTCCATATTGGATGACTGAACGCCCACGTTCTATCCGACCGTCGTTTCAAGAAGGTCGCATCAACGAGGAGCCGCTGTACGGTGGATTCGAGCTTGGCGTGCCGTTCCTCCTCATCTGGGAGATAGGATTCGACGAGTTCCCGCATCCCACGCGTGTCAAGCGTCTCTTGCTCCAGTCGCTGTCTCCGTGCAAACTCAAGCAGAACTTCGCGGGCTAACTGCCGGGCGAGCTCCTCTGATATGCGGTCTTCCTCTTCATCTCCCAGGGTAGGCAGGGGGATTTCTTCCTCAATCCACTGCTCGATGGTATCTTTGGGATGTTCGGTTATGGTCTGGGTTCGGAGAAAGAGTGCCGTCCGCAGATGAAACTCCCAGAGGGGGGCTCGATTTTCCAGGGCCTCGTGCAAGGTGTCAAAAAGCTCTGGGGTTTCCGGGCCCGATATTGACGCTTCTTCGGTATCTGTCTGTGTGTCTGTCTGTATGTCTGTCTGTATGTCTGTCTTTAGGTTCTCAGCGTAAATCTCCGTCCATCCGTCGATCACCTTCCTCAGCCACAAATCATCAGGTTGCGGCTGGATTCTCGAGGTAACAAATCCAATCTTGGTCAGGGCGCCATATCCTGTTTCGTCTGCGGCAACCAGCCAGAAGGGATCCTCGAAGCTTTCCGCCGCGGTCTCAATCCATGCTGCGACCTGTTGTTGATCCTCCTCCGAGAGCGCAGACCAGTTATCAAGAAGAATGAGGCACGGCTCATCTGTCAGGTGCCGGACGATCCACTTGGTTAACAACTGAGGCATAAAGAGGATGGCCAACTGCGCAATCTGCTCGGCTGGATCGGCCTCCGGATCCCGTTCGAGCTGATCCAGCCGAGCCAAGTCGATCCATATCGGCAACCGGCCAAGGTTTTCCTGTTGATCATTCTCTGAGGGCCCATAGGCTTGCCATGCCGTCACAGCCATCGTCATCGTCCGCCCCGAGTCCTGGGGTCCGGTCACTACGACGCGATTATGACCCAGAAATAGATTTCGGTACGGAACCTCAATTGTCTGAGGGATATCCCGGCTCTGTTGGATGGTTGCGGGGAGGGCAGGCACCGCCTCAAAAGCGGGGGGACAGAACAGGAGGTTCGGGTCGGATGGCTCGAGGAAGAGAAGCGATGAAAGCCTCGGTTTAAGGGCTCGGAGGTATTTTTCTTCCTGGCTGGCTCGGACGCGCCGCCGCCAGGCGGCAATAGGCGCCCATAGCTTCTCAAAAGCCTGCTTGATCTTCTTTCGATAGGCGTAGAGTAACGCGGCGAGTAGCCAGGCAAAGAGCGCCCCGATAAGAGCGGAGAGAAAATCAAAGCTCCATCCACGGTTGCGCTGGAGGAGTTCAAACGCCAGCACGATTCAGCCTCCATATGGTTCGCGCTCAAAGCGGTCTATAAGCGCTGTTCAACGGGTCCTTGAAAAATCCGGGTAGGGAGAGACGAATGTCTGGCTATCTCATGCTTGCGCCTCTTGAGGCTCCACCACTAAGCGATATCCTTGTCCGCGCTCACTGAGGATGCGGGTTGGGTTTTTGGGATCCGACTCAATCTTTTGACGCAGATACCAGATGTAAAGCTTCAGGTAATCGCGTCGATTGGAATACTCGGGCCCCCAGACTCGGCGGAGCAGGGTATCATGGCTTACGGTGCGACCGGCATCCTGGATCAGGGCGGATAGCAGATCAAACTCGGTGGGTGTCAAGCTGACGGTCCGGTCCTCAATCTTGACGTCGTGGGTATCCAGGTTAACCTGCATATTTCCGGTCTCGAAGGTCATCTGCTCTCCGCGCGTACGCCGTGCTCGGGCGAGGGCGGCCTTCACGCGGGTGACCAGCTCCTTGTAGCCAAAAGGCTTCACGATGTAGTCATCCGCGCCTAACCCCAGGCCATAGGTGATGTTGTGCTCGTCTCCCAGGGCCGTCAGGAAGAGTATCGGTGCATCGGTCAGACGCCGAAGCGCTTCGTATACGTGCCAGCCATCCATATCCGGCATCAAGATGTCCAACAGAACTAGACTCGGTGGTTCGTTGCGGGCCACTTCCAGGCCTTGCTCACCGTTATTCGTTGCAACCACCTCATATCCGGCGCGCTCCAGCAGCAACTGAACCAGTTGCGCCAGTGCCTCGTCGTCCTCAATCAGAAGAATCGTTTCGGTCATCTCGAGCTCCTCGGGGGGTATAAGGATCCCAGCACTATTTGGAATGTCCCTAACGTGTTATCGACTCAATCGATCGCCCTGGTTGTTTCTTGAATAGGCGTATATCTTATACTCTAATCATAATCAAACTGCCAAGTTTGTCAAACCAAAATGGGCCTATGGTTAGAAAATGACCGTCTGAAACCGTTAAGGGAAGGTTACGAATTCGTCTCGGGCAGCCCAACGACCTGTTGAAGCAGTATTTGACCGATCTCTTTCGCTTCATCACTGCGTCTCGTCCGGCTGACCAGGACGGCAACGGCATAACGGGGAACACGTTCCGAATTCAAGCCCAGAAACCAATTTTGCACCCGATTGGATCCGGCCAATGCATATTCTGAAAGCCCGACGCTTTGACCGTGTTCGGGAAGGAGACGCAGCAATTGTTCCGCCCGATCGGGCGTGATGACCCGTCGATCGCCGGAGGATTGTCCGAGCCGGCAACCATCTGATGGCTCTTTGATCAGTTGAAGGGCCGGCATCTTGCCCTCATTGGCTAGGATTGCAGCGATCCGGACCGCTTGAAGCGGCGTGATGAGTAGGTTGCCTTGGCCGATGGCCTCGGTCGCCCCATCGGCCGAGGTCGGTTCGTACTCGCTCGCTACCGTGGGCAGCGCGAATTGTGGTGGATCCAACAGCTCCCAGGTCCCAAATGCGCCGGTTATGCGCTCTTGCCCCAACTCCGCGCCGACCTGCGCGAACGGTGCCGGACATTGGGAGGTGAGGGCGCTCCGCCAGCTCGTCGTCGCGGGCCGGCTGACACATCCGACCTCATCGCCATTGACTGCGATCGTCGCGTTGATCGGCCCCGGGGGTGTCTCGGCATACCCTTGATCCCAGGCCTCCGCCAGTATGGCCGGCGCGAGGATCAGACCAGGCTGCGTGAGTCCCTGTGTCGCTCGATTGAGCAGGGGGGCGTCCTCTGCGCTGCGGAGCGACTCCCAATCCTCAGCTACAGCGCCTGGATTGTACGTCGGGGAGGACGCTAACGCCAGGATTTCACCGGTCCGGGCATCGATCAGGACGGCAGCTCCCTCGAGTCCGCGCAGGCGTTCCTGAGCTAAAGCCTGGAGATCGGCATCCACGGTGAGACGGACGCTCTGCCCGCTGGGATCCCGGTGGAGAATGCGATCGACCGCTCGCTCCCATTCCGTGCGGTCAGTATCCCCGCGCAGCCGGAGGTCGCAGATGGCTTCAACGCCCTCAGTTCCGTATTCTATGCTCGTGTATCCGATCACCGGGGCCGCCTCGGGGACAGGATATGTCCGTTCGATGTAACCCGCCGGGCCCATGTATATGCCCGCGAGGACGGTTCCGTTTCGATCAAGGATGTCGCCCCGTTGGATGCGTGCTTCCTGAAGGATGGGTCTGGGATTACTGGGATAGTTGTTCAGCCAGTTCGCACGGCCTACCGACCACAGGCCGTTCATCAAAGCCAGGCTGAGCATCATCACCAACAAACCCTGACCGAGGTGTCCGACCGTGCGAGAAGGCGGATTCTTGGTCTGGGGGGAAAGGCTCAGTTTAAGGGGCGGCGGGTGGGGGGCTGAAAGGTTAAGCAGAATACCGGTCACGATAAGCGTCGTCAACAGGGATGATCCGCCGTAACTGAGAAAGGGCAAGGTAACGCCAGTGATTGGGATAAGTTTGATGTTGCCGCCGATAATGACCCAGCTCTGAATGCAGAGGAGGGCTGTTAAGCCACCGGCCAATAACGATTCGAAGGTGGATGATGAACGACGGGCGAGGCGGATCCCTCTCTGGGCTAACGCTGCGAAACCGAGTATGAGGCCAATTCCTCCTACCAATCCGAATTCCTCGACGAGGGCGGAGAAGACAAAATCGGTGTGAACCGCCGGGATGAGCGTGGGCACCCCCTGCCCAAGCCCCTGGCCGAAGAGCCCGCCGGCCCCGAGTGCAAAGAGTGATTGCAGGATTTGAAAGGCTCGATCTGCCTGTTCCGGCGTCCAGGGGTTGAGCCAGATGCTAATACGGTGGGCGACCCGGGCCGACAGGATATACCCCGCCACGACCACAGGGATGAAGAGCAGGAGGCTCAGGAGTGTATAGACCGGCTTTCCCCACGCCAACTGTATCATCGTCGCGAAGGTGAGATAAAATAGCAGGGCTGCCCCTAGATCCTGCTGCCATCCTACCAGCAGCAGCGCCAACCCCACCATCGCCAGCATAGGTCCGAGGACGATCAGCCAGAGGGATTGTCCCTCGCTCTCCGCCTGAATGAGATCCCGTCTCTCCGAAAGGTAAGCGGCCAGATAGACAACCAGGAGGAGCTTCAGGATCTCTGACGGTTGGACGTAGATACCTCGGAGGCCCAACCAGAGTCGCTGTCCGAAGCCGGATGGATTGACGCCAAAGACAAGCGTCGTTGCCAGCAGAAGAATTCCGGCTGTCAGCAACGTATAGCGATACCGGCGGAGGAACCTGGATAGCTTCCTCGTCAACGTCAGGAGGGTCATCGCTGTACATCCCAGTATCAGCCAGATGATCTGGCGTAACATAAAAGGGGGGGCCAACCGGGCTTGCAGCAGAAGTCCCCAACCGGTCAGGAACGCGGCGATAGGCAGGATCAATGGGTCAACTCGCCGTGACTGCCAACGCAGGATCGCATAGCTGCCACCCCACGCGATCCCCCAGCTGCTCACCATGGCGATGAGGTGGCCCAAGGTGAGATTGGTTGGGAAGGGGGCAACGTAAAGGGTCACGGCGCCGCTGACCACAAAGAGCGCGGCGAGAACCATCATCAGGGTGCCCGCCGTTTCTTGGGTCAACACAAGCCGAAGTCGACGAATAGGTTGGGTACTCATAGGTCGCAGTCAGTTACCGAACAAAATCCACAAGAGGGGTGGGCACCTTGCGTATATGGGATGAGCGTCGTTCATATAGGCGTAAAGCGCTCACTGAGGCCATACAATTGCTATCCCTGTCCCCGCGCCAGAAGCTCCAGTTTCTTTTGTGTTTCTTCGGGGATCTTATCAGGATCCGTGATCGAAGCGTCCTTTAACGCATTCCGGCACTCGCACGCCTCGAGGTTCAGCAAATTAAGGTCGGGCACGAGAGCCCGAATTGCTTGCTGGGCGATCTTCACGTTCGTCTGTAGCTGCCGGACTACCATCTCGACCGTGACCGGATCCTCCGCTTCGTGCCAGACGTCATAATCCGTGATGTGGGCAATGGTCGCATAGCAGATGCCGGCTTCACGGGCCAGGAAGACCTCCGGGCTGGCTGTCATGCCGATGATGTCCATACCCCAGGATCGGAAGACGCGGCTTTCGCTCTTGGTGCTAAATCGAGGTCCCTCAATCGTGATAAACTGCCCGCCACGATGGGTCGTGCCGCCCGCTTCCTCGACGGCGTCCGCGACCTCCGAGGAGAGGGTCGCGCAATAGGGATCCGCCACAGAGATATGCGCCACCCATCCGTCGCCGAAGAACGATCGTGCTCTCTGGTTTGTGAAGTCAAAGACTTGATCGGGTATCACGAAGTGACCGGGCTTGAGATGCTCTCTGAGTGATCCGCACGCAGATACGCTAATAATCGTGCTGACGCCTATCTTCTTGAGCGCATAGATGTTGGCGCGGTAGGGTACTTCTGTTGGGGCGTGCACGTGGCCGCGACCGTGGCGCGAGAGAAAAGCCACCGGTATACCTTCGATCTTGGTGACCAGAATGGCGTCGCTGGGGGGGCCAAAGGGGGTATCCACCGAGACCTCCCGTACCAACTCAACGCCCTGCATCTTGTAAAGACCCGAACCCCCGATGATACCGATTTTAATCTCTTCAGCCATCTTTATGTCTCCTTGATCGCTTGATCTACTTCTGGCCCATCATCACGGTCGTGCTGA
Source organism: Anaerolineae bacterium (assembly GCA_034437735.1). GTDB lineage: Bacteria > Chloroflexota > Anaerolineae > B4-G1 > SLSP01 > PWVB01. The sequence continues at coordinate 60,900 of DAOTTS010000118.1, read as the reverse complement.
CAATCCTTGCTGTGGTCTATCGTCCTTGAATCGGTGAGAGCTATTACGTCTGCACGTACGTCTGCACGTAGCTCTGGATCTGGTTCGCGTTCAGGTATAGGAGCTCTGTCGTGGTGGGAATATCGACAGGCGCTTCGGCCAGGTAATAAAGACTCGCATCCGAGATGGGGATGAAATCCCCTTTCCAGAAATCGAGGAAGTTATCCTCCTTCGCCTCGCTCATCAGAGGCGCCTGACCTCTGACGATGACCAAGGATAAGTTGAGGATCAAGGATGCGGTACGTGGTGCTTCTCTGAACTGCTCTAGGGCCTCCTCGCCGTGAAAGATCACGAATTGGATGTTTGATCGCCGGATCATAACCTTGGGCGCCTGGCTGGCTGGCAATCCCGTGAACGTCCAAGGGGCAATTTCAGCGCTATTGACCCTCAGGATATCCTGATCTTCCTGATTGATGTAGTTATTGGGATTTCCTAACGTCTCAAGGTTGCCGCTAATCCATTGCAGATCGTTCGCTATGTGCGCCGGATGTTCCTGCACAGGTGAACCCATTGACTGGTCGCCTAAGAGGCTCATACTAACCCTCCTTCACTGTCTATGTAAAGTTGTCTGTGTGAAGATTGCAAATGGCACCGATACGTCGGTTCCTACTATGAATTCGCTGCGATCGGCTGGTTGTATCTATAGCAACAGGATAGCAGATTATGCCCAGGTAACAATTGAACGAAACCCACACTTCGGTCAGGCATCACCTAAGGCCATCTCTCGCAGCTCTGATTCCGTCAAGATCGGGGTTCCCAAACGTTCGGCTTGGGTTCGCTTACTGCGCCCTGGATTCTCACCGGCGACCAGATAATCGGTGCGGCTGCTTACCGATCCGGTGACACGCCCCCCCAGTGATTCAATCCAATCGCTGATCTTGGCGCGCGATTCTGACAGAGTTCCGGTGATCACGAAGGCCAGATCCGTGAAAGGTTGAGGATGTTTAGGGTGCTCCTCCTGGCCTTCCGCTTCCAATTGCAGTCCCGCGTCCCTCAATTTGGCGATCAATGCCTGATTATGGGATCGGGAGAACCAGGCCAGGAGGTTCCGGGCGGTAATGGGTCCCAGCCCTTCCACGGCTGCAATCTCTTCCTCCGTTGCAGCCATCAATTCGCTTAACGATCCTAACGTATCGACCAACAGGGCGGCAATTGTCGACCCAACACCCCGGATTCCTAACGCCGCCAGGACATTGGCATATGACTGGGATTTGGAGGATTCGATAGCATCTATCAGGTTCTGGGCCTTTTTTTCGGCAAACCCTTCAAGCTCTAATAGGTCGTCGGCTGTCAACGTATAGAGGTCTGCCGGATCGTGGATAAGATCCCGATCCACCAATTGAACCGCCGTGCGCTCGCCCAGGCCCTCAACGTCGAGTCTGTGCGCGAAGTAGATGAGTTTCTGCACGCGCTGGTCCGGGCACGCACTGTTGATGCAGTAGTACGCGATCTCACCCTCCGGATGCTCGACTGGCTCCCCGCAGGAGGGGCAGTGGGTGGGGGGATGAATCTCACGTTCCTCGCCCTCTCTTATGTCCTTGATCGGGCCGGTCACGTAGGGGATGACGTCGCCCGCGCGTTTGACGATCACGCGATCGCCTATGCGGATATCGCGTTCTTCGATAAGGTCGAAGTTATGGAGAGATGCCCGGCTGACCGTCACCCCGGCGATCGTCACCGGGTCGAGCATCGCGGTGGGCGTGATGACACCGGTGCGGCCCACGGAGAACTCGACGTCTATCAGATCCGTCGTCGCCTCTTGGGCCGGGAATTTGAAGGCTACCGCGCCTCGCGGGCGTCCACCCACGGCACCCAACGCCTCTCGGGTCGGCAGGTGATCGATCTTAATGACGAGGCCGTCAGCTTCGTAGGGAAAGGACGCCCGCTCCTCGATCATGCGCTCGCAATAGTCCGCGACCTCCGCCAAGTTGTCGAAGTGGCCACCGACCTCGGGTTGGGCGAATCCCAGATCTCTCAGGTATGTCAGGGTTTCGCTCTGCGTGTCAGGTACGGGCCCTTCGGCGTCGACGATGCTGTAGGCGTAGAGGAAGAGCGGGCGCTCCGCTGTGACCGAGGGATCCAATTGCCTCAGGGATCCGGCTGCTGCGTTCCTGGGATTGGCAAACGTTGGGAGCTCTGCGTCGGTCAGTCGTTGGTTCAGAGCCTCGAAGTCGTCGAGGAGGATCAGGATTTCTCCACGCACGACCAAGAAGGGCGGCGGCGTCGGGCCTTTGGGATCCGCGGGAATTCTCAAGGGGAGTGTGTTCACGGTCTTGAGATTCTGGGTGATGTCCTCTCCGGTCTCACCATCGCCCCGCGTTGCGCCGAGCTCGAATACGCCATTTTGGTAGTGGAGCACGACGGTCAGACCATCAAACTTAGGCTCGACCACGTAACTCAGGGGGGGAGTATTGTCCTCCGGGAGCAGTTTCTCAATCCGCGTCAACCATTGGAAGATCTCCTCGCGGTTGGTCGCCTTATCGAGGCTTAAGATCGGCGCAGGATGTGTCACTTTCTGGAATCCGTCGGAGGGTTTGGCGCCCACACGTTGGGTGGGCGAACTCGGCGTGATAAGTTCTGGAAATTCTCCCTCGATCTCTCTGAGTTCATCCATGAGGGCATCATATTCTGCATCGCTAACGACCGGGCTGTTCAGAACATAGTATCGATAATTATGATAGTTAATGGACTCACGAAGCGCCTCTGTCCGTTCGTGAGCAATGTGTTTGTCCATTGGCTGACTCCTCGTTGTGGATTTGGCTGTGTATCGCTCAACAGAAGCTGGACCTTCGTCCGCATTAGGAGGGCGTCTTGGGTCCGTTGTGCGGATCTGTCGCCAAGAATGCGTTCATTCAATCGGCGTGAGGTAGGTTGCCGCGGCCCAACCCTCGCGCTGGGGATCGTTTTCGTCGCGAAGGAGCCACCACGTATATCCGTCCGCCTCTTCAGGGCCGGCGACGACGAGAAAGATTTCGCCATCTGATGCTACGTCGATGCGCTCTGTGCCGGTGCCGGGATTTTCCCGCAAGCTCAGCCCGGCACTTCCGGTGCCGGTGACCTGGGTACGAACCCCGCGCCCCAGCTCTCCCGATGGAACCGAAGGTGGGGTTGGGGTGGGCAAGGGCGTTGGTGTCAACGTGGGGGTCGCCGTCCGGAAGACCGCTGTAGGGCGCGGGCCGGCAGGCTCCACCGGGGGTCTGGTCATGAAAAACCATGCGCCTCCAATGATGATGATGGCGACGATGACCAGAACGCTCAGAGAACATCCCCATTTGAAGCTGCGTGCGTGCGCCATGTCCTGTCCTGTCATAGCCCTATTATAGTCGTAGGCATCTTTGTTACAAGCTATGTTGAGTGTCATTCCGCGCGATTGCTGAAAGATCGAGGTACGGTATACTATCAACTTGAGTTTTCACTCGATAGGGCGAACAGAGGTGAGGGTTCATGAGGTTGGAAATCACAGACGAAACTCATAATCACGTTGAATGGGTGGTTCGATGGCCGGTGATCTGGATCGAGCTGAGTTTGTTGGTGGGTTTGTCTGTGTTGTCTGTGTTTATGCTGCTCTCGACCCATCCGGCACGCTGGATCCTGCTCGGTATTGTCGGAGGGTTCACGCTCGTTGTCGGCGTGGCTATTGCAGCCACGACCCCACTGCACGAAGAGGGATATCTGGAGCGGTTGCCGGATGGTGGCGAGTTGAGCCTGACGTATGTCTGGTTGGGGCTGGGGCGACGCACGATCGTGGCCTTGCCTTTTCAGGAGTTGGATGGTTTTGTGTACGAGACGCAGGATTTTGAAAAAACGGAGCGGGCAACTTACACGATGGCCCGACTCTGGGCTTCAACGCAGGCGCAGGGCTTGCTGAAGCTCAGTGCGTGGGGAAACCCGGTTGAGATTGAGCCGCTGGGCGAGGTACTAAGCAAGGCCGCCCGACGTCCTCTAAAGGAACGGGGACAGGTTGTGAATGACGCGGCAATCGCCGTTGATCCATAACGATGCACGGGCGTTTGGATTACGGAGGCGCTTAGGGTCTGTAAAAGAACAAGTTCCCGCACCGACGCCCCCGAGGAGTGCGAAGCCTGCCCGGAGGGTACGGGGGCTGGAAGCGTTATGGACGGGAAGTCATATTTGGTAAGCGATTGTCAGGGAATGGGATATGCCACCGAGGGGTAGGCTTTATCAGACGGAATGCATTATTCTGGGTCGACGGGACTACGGTGAGGCTGATCGGGTCCTGATCACCCTGACGCCTGAGGGACGGCTCGATCTATTGGCGAAGGGCGTGAGAAAGCCCACGTCCCGCAAATCCGGCCACCTTGAGCTTTTCACTCGCGCTCGACTCCTTGTAGCCCGGGTGGAGAACTATTGGGATATCGTCAGTCAGGCTGAGGCGATTGTGCTCAGGGCGGGTCTGCGGGAGGATTTCGAGCGTGCGACCTATGCGCGCTACCTATCAGAACTCATCGTACGATTCTTTGAGCACGAGAGCAATCCGCAGCTTTATCAGGTTTTCGACCGTGCGCTTGATGACCTTGAGGTCGTGGAGAAGCCCGAGCTGCTGGTCCGATGGTACGAGCAGCGCCTCCTGAACCTGGCAGGTTTCCGACCCGAGTGGGATCACTGTGTCGGCGAGCGGGACGGCGAGATCTGTATGACGTTGCTGAAGCCGCGACCTTCGGACCGGCGGCCCTATGGGCTTGATCCCGGTCGGGGTGGGGCTCTGTGTGCTGAGTGTATGATGAATCATCGAGAGGCGGTGGGAGTGCGTTCGCTCTCACCCAGCGCGCTTTCTTGGCTGCAGGTCTTGCAGCGGCGTGATTATGCGGACGTCCTAAGTTATGGTCTTAACGATGCGACGAGGACCGAGCTCTCACAGGTGATGGAGCACTATATTTCTTATCATTTGGAAAGGCGCCCCTCCTCTCTGCAGTTGCTTGACACGAAAAGCGGATCTCGACGTAACCTTCGTCATCTCCATTGACCTTTAGGTTTGGCTTGTTATCGATACGTCCAAGAGGAAAAGCTATGAACTTCGATCGTTTTGTGCCACCCGAGATGGTGAAAACGGATGACTACATCGTGCGGAGCTATCTGCCTGGAGACGGTGAACGTCTCGCCGAGGCGCTCGACGCGTCCTACGAACACCTGGCGCCCTGGATGCCCTGGGCGAAGCCGCATACGGCGGTTGGTGAGGCGGAAAGGACCGCCCGCTTCTTTCGCGCCCGTTACCTGACCAACCAGGAGTTCGTCCTGGCCATTTTCGATTCGGACCGGTCGCGGTGTTTGGGCGGTTCGGGATTCCATCTGCGTGAGGGGCCGCTTGACAACCGCTCGGCGGAGATCGGCATGTGGATTCACGCTTTCTATGCCGGTCAAGGTCTTGGGACTCAGGTGCTCTGTACGATTCTCGATTGGGGATTCTCGGCCTGGCCGTGGGAGCGGCTGAGCTGGCGATGCAGCGCACAGAATCTGGCCAGCCGCAGGACAGCCGAGAAGGCCGGGATGATCTTGGAGGGTACCCTCCGGGCTCAACGTCGTTTAGATGATGGGAGTCGCGAGGACACGCTCGTCTTTTCCGCACTTCGTGACACCTGGGTGGATCCCTTAGGGCTGAAAGCTCAATAACTTTGACGCCTGGGGTGCTTTTGACACCGCTTTCAGCTTGATTTTGCGGAAGTTATTTGACAGCCAACCCTTAGCGTCGTGAGTTTTCAGATTGTTTGATGATCTAGGTCTTATGGTTTTTGAGTTAACTTAGCTTTGAAAGGTAAAGGTGTATGCTGAGTATGCTGACGTTTCAAGAGGCTATATTGCGTTTGCAGCGTTATTGGTCGGATCAAGGGGCGCTTATATGGCAGCCATACAGTGAGAAGCTGGGCGCCGGCACGATGAACCCCGCGACGGTCTTACGGGTTCTGGGCCCTGAGCCGTGGAACGTGGGCTATGTGGAACCTTCCTATCGCCCGGATGATGGGCGATACGCCGAGAATCCCAATCGCATGCAGATGCATACCCAATTCCAGGTTATCCTCAAGCCGGACCCCGGCGATCCTCAGGAGCGATATCTGGAGAGCCTGGCCGCGTTAGGAATCCGCCGTGAGGAGCACGACATCCGTTTTGTCGAGGATAACTGGGAGAGCCCGGTGATCGGCGCCTGGGGGCTGGGTTGGGAGGTCTGGCTCGATGGTCAGGAGATCACCCAGTATACGTATTTCCAGCAGGCGGGCGGCATCCCATTGGACGTTCCCTCCGTGGAGATCACCTATGGTCTCGAACGCATCGTGATGTACCTTCAGCGCAAAAGGTCCGTGTGGGATATCCTCTGGGATGACACACACACCTACGGTGAGATCCTGCGGGATCAAGAGGTGGATTACTGCCGGTACGAGTTTGAGCTTGCGGGCGTCGAGCGGCTTCAACATATGTACGAACTGTTCGAGCAGGAAGCACTGATGGCTATGGAGCACGGGTTGGTGGTGCCGGCGCTCGACTATATTCTGCGCTGTTCGCACACCTTCAACCTTCTGGACTCCCGGGGAACGGTCGGGGTCAAGGAGAGAGCGGCCTTCTTCAAGCGGATGCGGGACCTCACCCGCCGCGTCGCGGATGCCTATCTCGCCCAACGTGAGAACGCGGAGAACCCGTGGCTAGATCGTCCGGGTCTGACCGAAGCTCCTGTCGTCGATGGGCGCCTGATGCATCTTCCGCTCCGCGAACGGGAGGAGCGGTCCCTAGGACCGCAGCCGGAAGGCCGGGTCCCCTTCCTCTTTGAGATTGGAACCGAGGAGCTTCCGGCAGGTCATCTTTCCCATCTGCTGGCTCAACTTCGCCGGCGCGTCCCAGAGGCCCTGAATACGCTGCGATTGGATTATGAGGACGTTCACGTCTGGGGGACGCCGCGTCGTCTCGTTATCTTTGTGGAGAATCTGGCCTCCCGCCAGTCCGATGAGGAACGGGTAGTGAAAGGGCCGCCGGCTCAGGTGGCTTATGACGACGATGGGGAACCCACCCGGGCAGCCGAGGGGTTCGCACGATCGCGGGGTGGATCTGTCGAAGACCTGAGGGTAGTGGAGATGGACGGCGGGAAGTATGTCGTCATGGAGCAGAAGGTCGAGGGACGCCCCGCCTCCGAGGTTCTGCAAGAGGCATCGGTCGATTGGATCGCGGACCTCCACGTACCGCGTTCGATGCGGTGGAACGCCACGCAGGTTGCTTTCAGCCGGCCCATCCGCTGGTTGGTCTGTCTTCTGGATGAACGGGTGATTCCCCTCGAGTACGCGGGGGTGCGGAGCGGGCGCGTCACCCGAGGGCCGCGCCCGGTTGGATCCCCGGAGGTCGCTCTGGCCTCTGCCAGGGATTACGTGTCGACGCTGTCCTCCTATGGGGTCCTAGTTGATCCCCAGGAGCGCCGCAACGAAATCCTGCGCCAGGCCCAAGAAGTCGCGGCTGAGGTTGAGGGCGTGCTGCCGGATGACGATGCACTGCTGACCGAGGTGACGAATCTCGTCGAGGTTCCGACCGCTATACGCGGTTCCTTTGAAAAGCGGTACCTGACCTTGCCCCAGGACGTACTCATTGCGGTGATGAAGAAGCATCAGCGGTATTTCCCGGTGTTGGATCGCCGGGGGCGGATTCTGTCGTACTTCGTGACGATTCGAAACGGTGGCCGCGAGCATCTGGATATCGTCCGACAGGGGAACGAGGACGTGATCCGGGCCCGTTACGCGGACGCAGAATTCTTTTATAATCAAGACTGCCGGCGCCATCTGGAGAGCTTCCGAGAGGATCTGGCAAAACTCACGTTCCAGGCCGACCTCGGGTCGATGTTGGAGAAGACCGAGCGCCTCGAGGCGTTGGCTCCCTGGATAGGACGGCGATTAGGCCTTGACACCCTGGCGCTAGACGCTCTGGAACGGGCGGCACATCTGGCCAAGGCCGATCTGGCCACGAAGATGGTGGTCGAGATGACGAGTTTGCAGGGTGTGATGGGACGGGAATATGCACGCCGGTCAGGAGAGAGTGCTGCGGTTGCCGATGCTATCTACGAGCACTATCTGCCCCGTTCGGCCGGTGACGACCTTCCGGAAAGCGACCCAGGGATTGCCCTAGGGTTGGCGGACCGCGCCGACAGCCTCGTCGGCCTATTCGCCGTGGGCATGGAACCGACCGGATCGGCGGACCCGTACGGGTTGCGCCGCGCTGCTTCCGGTATCGTGCAGATTCTCCTGGGGACGAACACCTCGCTCTCTCTGTCCGAACTCTTTGAGCGGGCTGGTCACGCCCTGGACGTGGTCGTAGATGCGGAGATTCAGGCATCGGTGCTCGAATTCACGATCGCTCGACTGCGAAGTGCGTTACGCGACGCTGGTCTGGCCTATGACGTCGTGGAGGCTGCACTTGCAGCCCAGGGCGATAATCCGATCAAGGCACAACGCGCAGCCGAGCAGCTCAGTGATTGGGTCGAGCGTGAGGATTGGTCCCTACTTCTGGATAACTATGCGCGCTGTGTCCGAATCACGCGCGATCAACCGGCCTACGAACTGGATGCCTCGGTTCTGGAGGAGACGGCCTCTGTCGATCTCTACGAAGCGCTGGAAGCGGCCGAGGCTCACATGCATTCGAACGCCGACGTGGATGCTTTCCTGACGACGTTCCAGACCTTGGTCGATCCGATCCAGCGGTTTTTCGATGAGGTGCTGGTGATGGCCGAGGACCCGAACGTGCGTGAAGCGCGGCTGGCATTGCTGCAGCGCGTCGCGGGATTGGCTTCCGGTATCGCGGACCTCAGTCAGTTGGAGGGTTTCTAGATCGTGCGTGGGGCCGGGGATGATCACGCGTGACGCTTGAGCGCGTGCGGGCGTTGGGAGTCGGGTTTCTGTGATCCGTGCGCTGATTTGGGATGCCGGTGGTACCCTTTTTGACACCTATCCCGCCGTGGTTGCGGCGTGTCAGTCCGTGTTGAATACTCGCGGGGTCGACGTCGAGGGGCCACGGCTTATGGGCCTCTTTCGGCAGACGACCTCTTCGGCCCTTCGCAAACTGGCCGATACGTTTGACCTTGATGCGGATGCGTTGGAGCGCGACTTCCGTGACGCCTATAGGGCGATGCCGCCGGAGAAACAACCACCGTTTCCCGGCGTCTTGCCCGTGTGTCAGTATATCCACGAGACAGGGGGCTACAATTTCATCGTCACCCATCGGGACTGGGGGAACCTAAGGCCGCTTCTGGATTACTATGCGATGCGACCGCTCTTTACGGACTGGATCACGGAGGAAGATCCGTACCCACGAAAGCCGGATCCCGCATCCATACACGCGATGGTTGACCGGTACTCTCTTAATCTGAGAACCTGTCTCGCGATCGGGGATCGAGAGATCGACGTCCTTGCTGCGCACCGGGCCGGCGTGCTCTCGTGTTTTTTCGCAGGACGTGAGGATAGGTCAGAGATCCTCGGTCGATTGCAGCCCGCTGCAAGCCTTGTCATCTCCGATTTTTACGAACTGCTGACTTGGTTGCAAGAAGATGATAACGTTCAGCATCAGACATCATAAACAGAGTCCTTGTCATCGAGAGGAGCGTCAAGTGAATGCAAAGCCTGCTTTTTCAGCCTTTAAACCCTTTGAGTTTGAGGACCGGGATGAGATTCATCCACGTCTCTGGGCCTATCAACCTGAGGTTTCGGAGTTAACCTTCGCGAATTTCTATATATGGCGCGCCTATTATAATCTGCAGTGGACGGTCGCCGATGATTGTTTGGTGTTCTTGGCTGAGAGGGATGACGAGTGTTTCGCGTTTACGCCTGTAAGCTCAAACCCCCGCGTGGAACTCACGGAGCGCCTGCTGGTTTGGCTGCGAGATGAGAAGGGGGTTGAGAAGCCCGAGATCCGCCGAGCGGATCAGCGGTTGGTCGATGAGCTTTCTGACTCCGATCGATTTGTGTGCGAGCCCACGCGCGATCATTTCGATTACGTTTATCGCAGTGAAGACTTGGGCACGTTGGAAGGCGATCACTATCGTCGGAAGCGCAATCAGGTGACGCAGTTCGACTATTATTACGAGTATCGCTACGAACCGATCACGGATTCCTTACTCGATCAGTGTCTGCGATTGGCCGAAGTCTGGTGCGAACAGCGTCAGTGTGAGGATGATATCAGCCTGAGCCACGAGTTCTCCGGCATTGAGGATGCGTTGAACCACTTTCACGAGCTGGAGATCTCCGGCGGTGCGCTGCTGATCGATGATACAGTCCGGGCTTTTGCTCTAGGGGAGAAACTCAATGAGGATACGGCGGTCGTTCACATCGAGAAGGCAAACCCGGACTATCGGAATATCTATCCTGCGATGACTCATTCCTATTCGGCGGAACGCTGGATGGACACCGTCGCCTTTATCAACCGCGAGCAGGATCTTGGCATCTCCGGCCTGCGCCGCGCCAAGGAATCCTATCACCCCGATCATCTGGTCAAGAAGTACACGGTCACGCTGGCAGACCATTGATGCTGCTAGATGGGGATGGTTGACGATCGGGGTCAACCATCCCCTGTTGCTTCACGCGGGTTCCCCTGAGGCTCTCTTGGGGCCGTCATATTCGTACCGGAAGAAACCGACGTCCACGTGTCCGGCGGCCTCCTGCTCGTTCCAGCAGAAGAATCCTAAACGATCCCCGGTCCATTTGCCAAAGGCGATCTTGAAGATTGGCCCAAAACGTTCGAAGTGTTCTCCATCATGACTATACGTGAAGTGCGCCCTATTTCCCTCATTGCGCGTGTATATCCAAAGCTGGTCGTTGCGGAAAACCGGTCCGGATATGAGCTTGCCATCGTCGTCGAAGAAAAGCTGCCGGGTGCCGCTTTCGTCCATATAAACGCCGATTAGATGATAGACGCCTCCGAATCTCACGAAGCCTGCGCGCTGTCCGGGCTGCATCCCGGATAGGTCAAAATTCGCCACAGCCACACCGAGTGTTGTGCCCATCACGCGCTGACTCAGGGTGTTGCAGGCCTTCCAAAATCCTCCCCCGTCGGCGGGGACCGAGGCTTTCAGTCGCAGCCAGCCGGGGCGTTCAGTCAGCGACCAATGGCTGTCTCGCGGATTATGGTTCCACTCCCATTGCGGCCCCAGTTCGGGTGTATCGAACTCATCGTCCGTCGGCGGAGCGGTGACTGTGTGGCCGGCAATGGGCTTAACGTGGTCCAGTACCGGTTCGCCTATACCGTCGTCGTTGCTATCCTCGCCAATGATGGGCCACCCATCGATCCATTTCACCGGTTGGAGCATCTGGGGACGCCCCTGGAAGGGGGCTGGGCCGTTCTGGATCAACTGATGCGTATACCACCATGATCCATCCGGTGCCTGCATCAGCGCGCCCTGGCTGCAGCTCCGGATTACGCCGTTGCCGCGCTGATACACAATTTTCATCTCATAGGGACCATAGATGCTGTCTGTGGTGGACCGGAGCACGATCTGCTTGCGGTCGTCGGGGTCGGCATAGGGATGATCCGGGGGATTTGGATCGGGGCGAAACCACTGAGCGAGAAAAACGTACCATTGGCCGTCGATACGGTAGATTTTTGCTGCCTCCGCTCCCTCGCCGCGATAGATGACGTCGCCCTCGTCCAGCAGTTCACGACCGTCCCAGCTCATTTTGAAGAGCCGAATACCGTTACCGTCTTGTTCCGCGTCCGTGCCCTCGTTACACACCAGGTAGGCTTGCTGCGCCTGGTCGTCCCAGGCGACGGCTGGATCCGTCCAACCCGTCGTCTCGAGCATCCGATGGGGCTCCGTCCAAGGTCCCCGAATCTCCTCGGCGCTGCTCATATACAATCCGTTCGTATGATCGATCTGGTAGCAATACCACCGGCCCTCGTGATACGCTAGGTCGCCGGCCCAAACCCCATATCCGTAACCATCCATCTGATCCCAGTCATATTTCGGGTCCCAGGATAGACGATCCCAGACGTGGTCGATGGTCTGCCAGTTGACCATGTCTTTGGATTGAAGGATCACCATCCCCGGCGCCATATGCTGCTTAGATGAGATCATGTAGTAGGTGTCGCCAAACTGCTCCACGTCGACGTCAGGATAGTCGGCGTTCAGGATCGGGTTGCGGTACGTACCGTGGCCCTGATCGCCCCACGAGCCGGTCGTCGTTTGTATTTCCATTGTCACCAGATCCCTTCTATGTTTGGGTGATATGTTTGTTGGATATGTTTGTTGGATATGTTTGGTTGATTGTCGTCGCTAAACTGGAATAGCTAGCTGTCGTCTTGGAGACGGTATGCCTTGAAGCCGTGGATGAAGCCCATTACGTACCCTCGGTTTTGCGATTTTGTTTCTGTCGAATGGCTGCCCCGACAAAGTCCTTGAAGAGCGGGTGGGGCCGCTGCATCCGCGACTTGAACTCCGGATGGAATTGGCTGCCGACCATCCAGGGATGATCGCGCATCTCGGTGATCTCCACCAGCCGCCCGTCGGGTGACAGGCCGCTGAAGATCAAGCCCGCTTCTGCCAGGGTTTTTCGATACGCGTTGTTGAATTCGAAGCGGTGACGATGACGCTCCGAGACCTGTTTCTTGTCGTAAGCGGTCTGAGCCTTCGTGTCAGGGGTCAGTACGCACGGATAGCTGCCCAGCCGCATCGTGCCCCCCATATCGGCGAGCCCATGCTGATCGGGCATCAGGGCAATAATCGGGTGGTTCGTCTTGGGGTCAAACTCGGTGCTGTTCGGCGTGTCCGTTTGCAGCGTGTGCCGAGCGAGTTCGATGCACATGACCTGCATCCCGAGACAGAGCCCCAGGTAAGGGATGTGATGCTCCCGCGCAGTCCTTGCTGCGACGATCTTACCCTCAATCCCCCGGTATCCGAACCCGCCGGGTACCACAATACCATCGGCTGCCATCAGCCTATCGATACATCGCCCTTGTTCCAGGTCCTCGCTGTGGACCCAATCGATCTCAACCTCGTGGTCGTGTTCCAGGCCCGCGTGAATCAACGCCTCTCGCACGCTCATATACGCGTCGTGCAGCTCGACATATTTGCCAACCAATGCGATGCGGACGAACGGCTGTTTGGATTTCAGCTTTTGAATCGCCTGCTCCCAGTCCTCCAGATGCGGGGCATGGACCTTCTTGCGGAGTTTGAGTTTCTTGACCACCAGATCGCCGATGCCCTCCTTCTCAAGCATCAACGGGACTTCATAGATGGTATCCACCGTCAGTAAAGGAACGACCGCTTGACGCTCAACATCGCAGAACAAGGCGACCTTATCGCGGATCTCGTCATCAATGGGATAATCCGAGCGCAGCGCGATGATGTCGGGCTGGATTCCCATGCCACGAAGTTCCCTCACACTGTGTTGCGTCGGTTTGGTCTTGAGCTCGCCGCTGGCGCTGAGATACGGAAGGAGCGTCACGTGGATGTAAAGCACGCTTTTTCTGCCGATATCGTTCCGCATCTGTCGGATGGCTTCGATAAAGGGTTGCCCTTCGATATCACCGACCGTCCCGCCGATCTCGATGATTGCGACGTTTGCTTCGAGCTTCTGCGCAGCCCGGACGATACGCCGTTTGATCTCATTGGTGATATGGGGAACGACCTGAATCGTGCCGCCGAGGAAATCTCCACGTCGCTCGCGGCTGATGACCTCGCTGTAGACCTGCCCGGTCGTCACATTATTCAGTTGACCCAGGTTCTCGTCGATATACCGTTCGTAGTGTCCCAGATCGAGATCGGTCTCGGCCCCGTCTTCCGTGACGAAGACCTCTCCGTGTTGGTAGGGGGCCATTGTTCCGGGATCCACGTTGATGTAGGGGTCAAGTTTCTGGATGGAGACCCGCAGCCCGCGCGCTTTCAGCAGACGTCCCAGCGACGCGGCTGTGATGCCCTTCCCGAGGGAGCTGACCACACCTCCCGTGATAAAAATGTACTTGGTTGCCATAGGTTACCTCCTCACGGGAATGATATTTTACCTCAGCTCTCACTATTTCCAACCTATGGGCCAGCGCTAATCGCAGGCGGAAGAATGGCGAAGCCGGGGATTGCAAATCTCCTTGGAGCGAGCGTGATCACGCCGTGCTGTGTTTTTGATTTGCTTGGGGGACAGGGTACGAGTACAATACACCCATACTTTTCTCCTGGAGTAGGGTTGTGAAGATATCTGTCTGGGTTTTGGGTGATCAGCTGATTTTCTCCCATCCGGGTCTCGCTATGTCCCCAGAGACCGTGTTGATGGTGGAGTCTCTAGAGCGGGCCGGCAAACTCTCATGGCACCGGCAGAAACTGGCCTTGGTGTGGTCGGCGATGCGGCATTTCGCCGATGCCTTGAGAAAGCAAGGCTACGAGGTCGATTATCAAGAGCAAGCCTCATCGACCCGCCAGGCGCTTCGTCGCCATCTCGAACGCTACCGTCCAGACCGCTTGATTCTGATGGAGACAGCCGAGTATGGGCGTGCCCGTCGTCTGGCGGCGACCGCGCGGACGCTGGGTGTGGACGTCCGTGTGGTTCCGAATACGATGTTTGTGAGCGATAGGCAAGCGTTCGTGTCATGGGTTGAGGATCGAAAGCGTATCCGGTTGGAGGCCTTTTACCGGGACATCCGGCGACGTTTGAGCTTATTGATGGACAACGGCGAGCCGGCCGGCGGTCAGTGGAACTATGACAAGCAGAATCGACAGCGCCCTTCCAAGGACATGGTCTTTCCAACGGTACCACACCTTGAACCCGATGCGGTGACGTCCTCGGTGCTGTCAACCGTTGCGGAGCGGTCTGGACTCTTCGGCGAGCTGCGACCCTTTACGTGGCCCGTCACGCACGCGGACGCCAAAGCGTTCTTTGAGGATTTTCTTGACCATCGACTGGATTGCTTCGGTCCCTATGAGGATGCGATGGTGGAGCGCTCGCGATCCCTGTGTCATTCGCTGATCTCCCCTCTTCTCAACATCGGCCTCCTGGATCCCCTTGAGGTATGCGAGAAGGTCGAGGCGCGGTATGACGCAGGTCAGGCCCGGTTAAACTCGGTGGAGGGGTTTATCCGTCAGGTCATCGGGTGGCGCGAATTTGTCTACTGCGTCTATCATCACTTTATGCCGGCGTATCTGCAATCCAATTTCTTCGACGCGGATTTGCCATTACCGGATTTCTATTGGACGGGTGAAACATCAATGCGCTGTGTGGCGGAAGCTGTGCAGACCGTGCGGGCCACCGGGATCAACCACCACATACAGCGACTGATGATTACGGGGAACCTGGCGCTTCTCTTGGGGGTGAATCCCCAGGCGGTGAACCGGTGGTATCTGTCGGTCTACGTCGACGCCTACGAATGGGTCGTGACGCCTAACGTTCTGGGGTTGGCACTTTTTGCGGACGGCGGTATCATCGCCACGAAGCCCTATGCGGCCTCAGCGAATTATATCAACAAGATGAGCGATCACTGCCGGCACTGTGAGTACGATCGCCGGCAGGCTGTGGGGGAAGGGGCTTGTCCGTTCAACGCGCTCTACTGGGATTTCATGGCGCGCAATCAGGCTCAGCTTGAGGATAACTCCCGGATGGGGTTGATGCTTTCGATGCTCAAGCGCAAGGATCCGGCTGACTTACAGGCGATCCGCCACCGGGCAGCGGAGATCGTGGGGAAGATCCAGTCGGGCGATCGTATTTGAGTGATGCGGTGATGTCCCCAAGCACACGACTTGAGGATTGATCTGTCAAGGATAGGTAGTTGGAAAGGAAGGTCAAGAATGAGAATTCTGGGTGTTGACATCGGTGGGTCTGGCATCAAAGGAGCCCCCGTCGATACCAAAGCCGGTCAGATGTTGACCGACCGGTATCGCATTCCTACCCCTGAAGGCGCGAGGCCCGAGGACGTCGCGGACGTGGTGAGGCAGATTGCGGAGAATTTTGATTGGCATGGACCCATTGGATGCGGATTTCCCGCCGTGATTCAGCACGGTGTAGCTCGAACCGCCGCCAACGTCTCGGACGAGTGGATCGACACCGACATCGCGGCCCTGTTCGCCTCAACCACGGGGTGCCCTGTCCGGGTGCTCAACGACGCGGACGTCGCCGGCATTGCGGAGATGCGATTTGGTGCCGGGCGGGGGCGTGATGGTCTGGTGATGATCATCACAATCGGCACGGGACTGGGCACAGCGCTCTTCACCGATGGCGTTCTGGTGCCGAACACCGAGCTCGGTCACATTGAGATGGACTGCCAGGACGCGGAGTGGCAGGCGTCCGACGCAGCGCGCAAGCGGGATAATCTGAGTTGGAAAGAATGGGCACGGCGATTCGACCGCTACGTGAGCCGCATCGAGGATCTCTTCTGGCCCGATCTGATCATCCTTGGGGGCGGCGCGAGTAAGAAGATGAAGAAATTCGGCAAATACCTGTTGGTCCGCGCGGAGATCGTTCCGGCTCAACTCCGTAACGAGGCCGGGATCATCGGCGCTGCGATTGCTGCTGAAGCCCTTCGAGAGTAGGACCCAGTCTATCCCGAGTAGGAACCGAGCGCTTTGGCGCGTTGGATGATGCGCCGGAAGTCCTCCAGGCTGACACTGGAGGGGACGGAGTGATCCGAGGAGAAGATATACCCGCCCTTCTCCTTCACGATGGGGATTACCCGTGCCATCTCAGCCTCGATGCGGGGACGGTCGTCCCATAGCACAGCATTGATGCCGCCGTGAAGCAGCAGCTGATCTCCGTACGTCCGCTTGATCTGGACGGGATCCATCCCGGCTTTGACTTCCAGGGGATTCAGCCCATCGAGTCCGATCTCGAGGAGTTCGGGGATGAAAGGGTTGACATCCCCACATGAATGGAGATGCGCTCTGATGCCTTTGCGGTGGGCCCAATCAACGGCGCGCTTGTGCACCGGTTTGAGCAACTCGCGATAGGTCTTCAGCGAGAAAAACTGACTGTACTTATAGCCCATATCATCAGGCCAACGGACGGCGTCGAAGGTGTACCCGGCATCCCATACGCGATCCAGCAGCGCGAGGTCGACGTCGAGGAAGTGGTTGAACATGTCCCGGCACCACTCGGGATCATCCATCAGGGCGATGAGCAGCCGCTCCGTCCCGACCGTCCAGGAGTGCGTGACGTCGAATCCGAACCATAACCCGGCCTCGATCCAATGTCCCTCCTCGCGCCAGGTTTTGTAGTTGGCCTTGAGCGTATCCCAAGGGATGCGATCGTCCGATGGGGTCATGCGGGCTTTCGCGCGCTCCCAGGTCTCCCGATCCTTGATGCGGAAGTCGAGAAATTCCGGCGTCGAGGCGATGTGTTTCCAGTTCTTGAGGGTTGCTCCCCAGGCGGTCGTGTTGATGACGTAGTCTTCCGTCTCCTCGATGACCTCCGCCGGATATTGGGGGCTGTTATCCACGTGGACGTGGGAAATCTTATCCAGATCGAAGTAGTCCCGGTAGCTTACGTCCTCGGGCATACCCTCCCGGTGCCAGCGCTCAATGGTTGCATTCCAGGGACTATCGGTGATGGGAATACGGTCGGCTTCCCGATGATCGTACATCCGGCTCATTCTCTCATAGGTGGTCATCGTTTCCATAGTCAGCTCTTTTCTTTCTAAGACGCGTGACATAACACGTTCCCGAGCCGACGCCCCCGGGGACGGTGGCTTGAAGCGCTATGGTCGGGACGTTATAGTCTTGCGAACCCTAAGCAGCACCGGAGCGCAGGTCTATGCTGCGCTCCGGCTGAATGCCTGGGACGCTTCTAGGCTTCGGCGCGTGCTTCTTGAATCCACTGGAGAACCTGCACGGCGTTCTCCGAGATCTTCTCGAACTCGCCGGCGGCTACCCAGTCCTTGCGAACCATCTTGCTTCCCATCCCTACGCAGACGGCACCGGCCCCGATCCAGCCCTTGATGTTCTCCTCGGTCGCGCGGACGCCACCGGTGGGCATGATCTTGGTCCAGGGCATGGGGCTGGTAATGGCCTTGATGAATCCGGGGCCGCCCACCTGGGTACCCGGGAAGACCTTCACGATCTCGACGCCTAGTTCCTCGGCTGCTGAGATCTCACTGGCGGTGCCGCATCCGGGCATGTAGCCGATCTTGCGACGGTTACACACCTTGGCTACCTCGGGGTTGAGCATCGGGCCGACGACGAAGTTCGCCCCGTAGGCAATCGCGATGCCGGCCGTGGGCATATCCGCCACGGATCCCACGCCGAGGATGACCTCCGGCGCAGCCTCCGCGAAATACGGCACCAGTTCCTTGAAGACCTCCATCGCCTGATCCCCGCGGTTGGTGAACTCAACCACGCGAGCGCCGCCATCGGCGAGGGCCTGTACGATCTTCTTGGCGGTCTCGACGTCTCCATTGTAGAAAAGGGGGACCAAACCCAGATCGATCATTGTGTTGTAGACGGTCAAACGGTCAAATCGAGCCATCTTGCTCTCCTTTATCTTGAGGCCGGTCCTCGGCCTGCGGTACAGACCGGCCATAAACGTACGGTGTCATTAAGGGCTGAACGCGAATCCAGACGAGTCTTTGCTAGCTAAGTAACTCCGAAAAAGTTCCTTGGCCTCCGCCCCCGGGGACGGGGGCTACGAGCACTTTTAAGATACTTTCTCGCATCTACTTAGCGGCTTACGCGACCTGACGCATCGCCGCCCAACAGCTTCTCAACCTCCTCGACACTCACCATGTTGAAGTCACCGACCACGGTGTGTTTGAGGCAGGAGGCCGCAACGGCGAAGTTGAGCGCCGCCTGTTTGTCCTCGTAGGTGAGCAGACCGTAGATGAGCCCACCCATGAAGCTGTCGCCGCCACCGACACGGTCGACGATGGGCATAATGTCGTAGGTGGGCGCTTCATAGAAGTTCCCTTCATCCCAAAGCACGGCGCTCCAGGTGTTGTGGCTCGCGGAGAGCGAACCTCGGAGGGTGATGGCGATGGTCTGCAAGTTCGGGAACCGCTCCTTGAGCTTCTCGCAGACGTAGGTGTAGGCATCCGCCTCGACGTTGCCCTTGGTCACGTCGACCTCAGGGGCATGGATACCGAAGACCTTGGCCGCGTCCTCCTCATTGCCGATCGCGACGTCAGTGTAGCTCACCAGATCGGGCATAACCTCACCCGGGGTCTTGCCCCACTTCCAGAGCTTGCTCCGGTAGTTGAGGTCGCACGAGACGGTCAATCCCATGTCCTTCGCCACTTTGACGGCTTCCAAGCACGTCGCGGCTGCCCCCTCGGAGATGGCCGGGGTGATGCCGGTCCAGTGGAACCAACCGGCGTCCTCGAAAGCGGCTTCCCAATCGACCATGCCCGGCTCGATGGTCGCCAGCGCCGACCCCGCCCGATCGTAAATGACCTTGCTGCCGCGCTGCACGGCGCCACCCTCAAGGAAGTAGATACCCAGCCGGTCGCCGCCGCGAACGATATGGTCGGTGCCCACGCCGAACTGGCGGATATAGTTGAGACATGCGTCGCCGATGTCGTTTTGCGGCAGCCGGGTGACGTAGTCGACCGGGAGCCCATAGTTTGCCACGGAGACGGCCACGTTGGCCTCGCCTCCGCCGTAGATAACGTCAAAGCTGCGCGCCTGGGTGAAACGCAGGAAGCCGGGCGGCTTTAAACGCAACATAATTTCGCCAAAGGTTACAATCTTTTTCATAGTTGACTCCTTGTCAGTTGATGGACAACAGGAACAAATGCTCAAAGCGGGTCAAGGCTTGAGGATATTGAGTGGTTTGTACTGCACACTATGCCGCTCGATTGACCTTGCAATCCCACAATCATATGATAGTATCTGCGGGTGTTGTGTCAAGAAAGCTGAACGGCCATATTTCAGGAGGTGTTATGGTGGATATCCACGCGCTTATCGACCCGATACTGTCCATCCATCGTGAGATTCGCGATGCCGTCGTGGCAGCGTGTGAGAGCCGTGCCGTGGAGGATCTGTCCCACGTGGATCACGATACGGTCGGAGATACGATCTATGCGGTGGACCGGGTCAGTGAGGACCGCTTGGTCGCTCTTTTCGAACGCGACATCGTGCCGCACGCTCCTGTCTTACTGATCGCCGAGGGATTGCCCAACGGCGGGCGACGCGTCCTTCCGGACGGCGTTCCGGAATCGGAGGCTGTTTGGCGGATCATCGTCGATCCCATCGACGGCACACGCGGCCTTATGTATCAAAAGCGGAGCGCGTGGATTCTGACCGGTGTCGCTCCGAACCTCGGACCCGAGACCGATCTTCAGGACATCGTCCTCGCGGTTCAGACCGAGATCCCCCTGATCAAACAGCACCTGACCGACCAGATATGGGTGGTGCGGGATGAGCCGGTGCAGGCTATCCGGACGAACCGCCTGACGGGCGAGGACCAACCTTTGAACCTTATGCCGTCCGGTGCCTCGACGATTGCGCACGGCTTTGCCTCGGTCGCACGCTTTTTTCCAGGGGTTCGGGAGCCTTTGGCTGCCATCGACGAGGAGATCATCGCCTCTGTATTGGGTCCGATCCGGCCTGGGAAGGCCCACACCTTTGAGGATCAGTATATCTCGACGGGGGGACAGCTCTACGAGCTGATGGCCGGTCACGACCGTTTCGTCGCCGACCTCCGACCTTTGATGGAACCGCTGTTGGCAGAGAAAGGCTTGGCCCTGGGCCTCTGTTGTCATCCGTATGATATTTGTACGGCGTTAATCGCGGAGGCCTTGGGCGTCGTCGTCTGCGCGCCGGATGGATCACCGCTTCACACCCCTCTTGCGGTTGGACCGGACGTTGCGTGGGTGGGCTACGCGAACGCGGCTATCCGTGAAGAGGTAGCGTCCGCGTTGGTAGCAGCACTGCGGAAACGGGATTTGCTGGGCTAAGGGTGGGGGGATAGCGACCGGGGGGAGCGTATCAACGCTCCCCCCGGTCATTGATTGTTCAGCCCACCTGATAATTCGGGGGCTCCTTGGTGATGATGACGTCGTGGGGATGGCTCTCGATCAGGCCGGCCTGGGTGATGCGGGTGAACTGCGCTTTCTCGCGGAGCTCCGCCAGATTGGCTGCCCCCGCGTAGCCCAATCCTGAGCGCAACCCGCCAATGAGCTGGTAGATATAGTCATGAACCGTTCCCTTATAGGGGACGCGGCCCTCAACGCCCTCGGGGACCAGCTTGCCACTCTTGTCCTGTCCCGACCCGTAGCGGTCTCTTCCGTATCCCCGCATCGCTGCCACGCTTCCCATCCCTCGGTACTCCTTAAAACGCCGTCCGTCGTAGTAGACGACGTCGCCCGGTGCCTCGTCGAGTCCCGCGAGCATACTGCCGAGCATCACCAGATGGGCGCCGGCCGCGATCGCTTTGACGATATCGCCGCTGTACTTGATACCGCCGTCGGCGATGACGGGGACGTCGTAAGGTTTGGCGGCGGCGACGCAGTTGTGGATGGCGGTGAGCTGAGGCATCCCTGCACCGGACACAATGCGCGTCGTACAGATCGAGCCCGCGCCAACCCCGACCTTGATCACGTTCGCTCCTGCTTCGATCAGGGCCTCCGTCCCTTTCTTTGTGACGACGTTCCCTGCGATAATCGGGAGATCCGGCGCCAGCTTCCGGATACGGCGCACGGCTGTCAGGACGCCGGCCGAGTGCCCGTGGGCGGTGTCGATGACCACAATGTCGACGTCGGCATCTGTCAGCAGCTCGATACGGTGCTCTAAGTCCGCACCGACCCCAACTGCAGCTCCGGTCACCAGCCGGCCCTGACTATCCGCCGTCGCGTTGGGGAAATCCCGCGCCTTTTGGATGTCCTTAACGGTGATCAAGCCCTTGAGGATGTTGTTTTCATCGACGAGGGTCAGCTTCTCGATGCGGTGCTTGTGGAGCAAGCGCTTGGCCTCCTCGATGGAGATATCGACCGGCGCCGAGATGATATCCTCGCTGGTCATAAACTTGGTGACGGAGCGGTGATAGTCCTCCGGGTCGACAAACCGGAAGTCGCGATTTGTGAGGATTCCGACCAGGTAGTTGTTCTCGTCGACGATGGGCACGCCGCTGATGTGATAGGTCGACATAATGTCCTCGGCATCCTGAAGCGTGGCGGTGGGCGGCAGGGTGATAGGGTCGACGATCATCCCCGATTGGGATCGCTTGACTTTGGCAACCTCGGCCGCTTGGTCGGTCGGGGACATATTGCGGTGAATGATGCCCAGCCCGCCCTCACGAGCCAGCGCAATGCCCATCGGTGCTTCGGTGACCGTGTCCATCGCCGCGGAGATAATGGGGATGGACAGTTTGATCTTGGCGGTCAAGTCGGTGCTGACGTCCGTCTCGTTGGGCAGTACTTCTGTATACCCCGGTACGATGAGGACATCATCGAAAGTCAGGGCTTCAATACCGGCAAAAATCTCATCGTTCATCTGATTCCCCCTCTGTCGAGATCATAGTGATTGATTGGACACGTTCCGTTGGCAGGTCGATGCGTGGAGGTCGGCTGATTGCTCGTTGCCGGTATTGTACCGTAACCTTTGTGTAGACCCAAACGTCAAAAAGGGATCCTCTGGGAAGTAGTGTTTCCCAGAGGATCCCTCCAACACTCACTCAGGACTGAAAGGTCAGAGCTTGGCGATGACGGCGTCGGCCATCGCCTGCGTGCCGACCACCTCTCGGGTGTCCTCGGTAAGCTTAAGATCAGCGGTGATGACTTGCCCTTCACTCAGCACCTCGTTGACGGCCGACTCGATGCGGGCCGCTGTCTCGACTTCGCCCAGGTGGCGAAGCATCAGCGCGCCTGTCAGAATGGCAGCGCAAGGATTCGCTTGATCCAGGCCTGCGATATCCGGTGCGGAGCCGTGCACAGGCTCAAAGACTGCCAGGTCGCGGCCCAGGTTGGCACCCGGCGTGACGCCCAGCCCACCGACCAACCCCGAGCACAGGTCACTGACGATGTCGCCGTAGAGATTGGGCATCACCAGGACGTCGTACGCCTCCGGTTGCATCACCAACTGCATACACATCGCGTCGACGATCCGGGTCTCAAAGGTGATATCGGCATAGTCCTCCGCCACCTGCTTTGCAGCGTCGAGAAAGAGGCCGTCTGTGACCTTGAGAATATTGCCCTTATGGACGGCGGTGACCTTTTGCCGTCCGTTCGCCCGGGCATATTCGAAGGCGAAGCGCACAATGCGCTCGGATCCCCGCCGCGTGATGATGCGCACGGCCTCCGAGGCTTCACCCGCGATGACTTCATGTTCGATACCGACGTAAAGGCCCTCCGTGTTCTCACGAACGACCACGAGATCCACATTCTCCCGCGTGTGCGGGAGTCCAGGGATGCTCTTGGTTGGCCGGAGATTTGCGTATAGGTCCAGTGCGCGGCGGATAGCGACGTTCACGCTGCGGAATCCCGATCCCACGGGCGTGGTGATTGGGCCTTTGAGCGCAACGCCGTGAGTTCGAACCGATTCGAGAACCCGTTTGGGCAGTGGGGTTCCCTCCGTATCCATTACGGATGCACCCGCGTGCTGGACATCCCATGCCAAGGACAACCCGGTCGCTTCCAGAACCCGGCGGGCAGCGCCCGTGACCTCCGGACCTATGCCATCCCCCGGGATCAACGTCATGGTGTGGGTCATACGCCGGCCTCCTCGGTGCGGTAGTAGTTGAGCAATCCGCCGGCTTTCAGAATCCGCCGCTGGCGGTCCGTGAGTTGAATCTGCATCTCGTAGGTGATGTCCCGGGACTTGTTGCGGACCTTGAGGCTGCTTCCTTTTGCCAGGGCCTGTTTGACGCCCGTGATCTCCAGGACGTCGCCCTGTTCGATGCGCTCGTAATCATCCTCCTCTATGAATTCCAGGGGCAACATGCCCATATTGACCAGGTTAGCGTGGTGGATACGGGAATAGGACTTGGCGACCACGGCTTTGACGCCCAAGTACATAGGCGCGAGGGCTGCGTGTTCGCGGCTCGATCCCTGACCGTAGTTGGCTCCGCCGATCAATGCGCCGCTTTCGCAAGCTTTCGCACGCGCGACGAAGTCCGGGTCGACGCGGGCGAAGACGTACTCCGCGATGGCGGGGATGTTGGACCGCAGCGGAAGTATCTTTGCGCCGGCGGGCATAATGTGATCGGTGGTGATGTTGTCTCCGACCTTGAGGAGCACACGCACGTCCAGTGCGTCGGGGAGCGGATCCGCGATGGGGACTGGCTTGATGTTGGGTCCCCGGATCACCCGGATCGTTTCCGCCTCCTCCACGGCTGGGGGGGCGATGATCATCGTGTCCTCCGTCACGTAATGAAGGGGGGAGATCACCTGGATCCGCGCGCCCAAGGTCCTCGGATCGGTAATCACCCCGCTCAGGGCAGAGGCTGCACAGGTCTCCGGGCTGGCGAGGTACGATTGATCGTCAGCGGTGCCGCTGCGCCCCTTGAAGTTGCGGTTGAACGAGCGGAGTGTGGCGACGCTGGTGGCCGGGGCCTGACCCATCCCCAGGCACGGTCCGCACGCCGATTCGAGGATCCGGGCCCCGGCCCGGATCATCTCGGCCAGGATGCCATTCTCCGCGATCATCGTATAGACCTGCTTGCTGCCGGGGGTAATGGTCAAGCTGACCTCGGGATGGACCTGCCGGCCCTTGAGTATCTCTCCCACTTTGACCAGATCCTCATAGGAGGAGTTGACACAGGATCCGATGCAGACTTGTGCGACCGGTTGGCCGGCGACCTCCTCAAGCGGCACGACGTTGTCCGGCATTGAGGGCGTGGCGATGAGCGGTTCGACCGCGCTTAAATCGAGGTCTATAACCTCGGCGTACTCGGCATCATCGTCGGCCGCCAGCGGCTTCCAGGCCTCTGCGCGGCCCTGCGCGTGCAGGTAGGCCTGGGTTCTCTCGTCGCTGGGGAAGATAGAGGTTGTGGCACCGAGCTCCGCACCCATGTTGCAGATCGTGGCTCGCTCATCGACGGATAAGGTCGCGACGCCGGGTCCGAAGTACTCCAAGACTTTGCCAACCCCGCCCTTGACGGTAAGTCGACGCAACATCTCCAGGATGACGTCCTTGGCCGTGACCCAATCGCTTAATGTCCCGGTGAGCCTGACGCCGAGCACCTCGGGCATCGTCATAGAGAAAGGCCCCCCGGCCATCGCGACGGCGACGTCCAGTCCGCCGGAACCGATCGCCAGGGCCCCAAGCCCCCCGGAGTTTGGCGTGTGGCTGTCCGACCCCAGGAGCGTCTTGCCCGGCACGCTGAATCGCTCCAACTGCACCTGGTGGCAGATGCCGTTGCCGGGCCGCGAAAAGTATGCGCCGTAGCGCGCTGCGGCGGTCTGGAGATAGCGGTGGTCGTCGGCGTTGCGGAAGTCAGCCTGAAGCATATTGTGATCGACGTAACTGACCGAGCGCTCGGTCTGAACGCGCGGTATCTGCATCGCCTCAAACTCAAGCCATGCCATCGTACCGGTCGCATCCTGTGTCAGCGTGTGGTCGATGGTGATTGCTATCTCATCGCCAGGGGCCATCGTGCCTTGGACCCGATGGTCTGCGATAATCTTCTCTGTTAAGGTCTGTCCCATGATGAAAGCTCCTCCGTTCCTGATCGATAGGTTGGCCTGGTACACGGTTCACGCGTATTAGCGTTGGTCAATGGGAACGTAGGCACAGTCTTCTGGACCTACATATTCACTCAGAGGCCGCAGCAAGCGGTTGTTCCCATATTGATCCATCACGTGCGTCGTCCAGCCGGGGATGCGACTGATCGCAAAGATCGTGACAAAGAGCTCCAGGGGAATTCCGACCAGATAGAGCATCGGCGCGGCATAGAAGTCAACGTTGGGATAGAGACCCTTCTGAGCCTCAACGGTTTCCGCGATGGCAGTGGCCAGGTTGTAGAAGTGGAAATCCTGGAGATCTGCACACAGCTCGTAGAGACGCCCCCTCAGATACGCCGAACGCGGATCCGGGGCTTTCTTATACACGCGATGCCCGAAGCCCATAATACGCTTCTTGGCGGCCAAGGCCTCCTTGATGTAGGGCTCTACACGCTCGATCTCTCCGATCTCAAGCATCATCTCCATCGCTCGTCGATTTGCGCCGCCGTGAAGCGGACCCTTCAGGGTTCCGATCGCGGTGGTAATCGCTGCGTACATATCCGAGAGTGTCGAGGCGGTGACGCGTGCCGAGAACGTGGAGGCGTTGAATCCATGTTCGGCCATGAGAAGCATCGCCAGGTCCATCGCCTTGGCTTGGGTCTCGTCCGGGCGGGTGCCCGAGAGCATGTAGAGGAAGTTGGCCGCATGACTTAGCGAAGGATCGGGATGGATGCGGGGTTCCCCCTGAAGGTGCCGGTAGTAGCTGGCGACGACGGTAGGGAACTTGGCGACGAGTTTCATTGCTTTTCTTAGGTTCTCCTCGTGGCTCACCTTGCCGTTTTCGTTGGCCGGGTCGGCACACGCGAGGGTGGATACCGCGGTGCGCAGCGCATCCATAGGTTCCACGTCGCTGGGTAGCATCGTCAGGACCTGCCACGTGGTCTCGTCGATCTCCCGCTCCGAGGCGAGTTTCGCCGCGAAGTTGTCGAGCGCGTCTTGAGTGGGGAGCTCTCCGTACCAGAGCAGGTAAACCACTTCCTCAAACGTCGAATGGCACGCGAGATCCCCAATATCATACCCGCGATAACTGAGCGTCCCCCGCTCCCCATCGACCTTGGCGATGTCGCTCTCTGCCACCACGACCCCTGCAAGTCCAGATTGCACCCGAGATTTCGAGCGCTGGGTGTGTTTCTTTTCTGATCTTATCGTGTTCGCTGTGATTGAGTCGGTATGGGTGTTCGTAGACATCATCCTCTCCTTCCTCACCTTGCTTGGACTGCCTGAATAACCCTTCCATTCACGATCTTCTCATGTCTTGCCATCGAATCGTATTCACCGTCAGCAACGGTGATACCCTCCGGATGGCAATTTTCCCCCTACGTTACATTCGATCGTGATGGCCTGTGATATGAATGGTCAACCATAAAGAAAAGCCAGCCTACTTTGCGGGTAGGCTGGCTGGTCTCCTAAATAAGCTTAGTTAGCTAGACAGCATCAACCGTCCCGCCCTCGGAAAAGGCGCGGCTGAGGCTTATTCTTAGGCTGTCGGCTAACCTCGATCTTGATCATCCCAATCCCTATGCGCACTTCGTTTGGTCGTTCCTTCACAATTTCTGAAACTCTAACACACCTTGATCGAAATGTCAAACTTTGCCCATCCGCTTGGTGCTATCCATTTGTCCATTCTCAGGCGTTGAGTTTGACCAAGGCTTTGACCATCTGTCGATCACGCACCGCTTCAATCGCTTGCCCAAGGGTTTGAAGGTGAAAGACGTGATCTAAGTCCAGCCAGATGGACGCGTCGAGCGCTCCCCCCAGCATCCGTTGGATGACTTCCTCGTGAGCTTCTGCTTCATCGTATCCGCCCTTGTAGACGGTAAACGTGCCGGGGGCGCGGTTCGGATGGAGGATGGTGGCGTCATAATCATCAATGCCGTAGATCGCGAGCGTGCCGCCGGGGTTGAGGTGGGGGAGTACCTGATCGGCCGTCTGCGATTTCCCTACTGCATCGATCACGTAATCGAATCCGCCGGGGCTGAGCGCCGTGAGTTGTTCCTCGACGTTGGCAGCTTTGTAATCGACGTATCCCGTCGCGCCGGCCCTCATCGCGTGTGACTCGCGTCTGACGTTCCCGATTATCACAATCGGGCTGGCCTGGGCGTACGCGGCGTGAGCCACAAAAGCGAGCCCATTGCCGCCGGAACCGACGACCAGGATGCGATCCCCGGCTTGGATTCCCAGGCGCATCGTGGTGCTGAGCGTTTCCCTCCACGTAATGATCATCGTGGCAGCCCTGGGATCGATCTCGGGAGGGATGACCTGGTGAACTCGATAGGGGGCCCACCGGGATCGGGACTCGCCATCCTCTGCCATCGCTTGATGGTCCACAGCGATGCCGTATTCGGCGAAGCCGCCCCAGTTGACGTTGAGGTCGCTGTCTTCCGGCGGGCGAGCTCCCACCCGGGAGATCAAGTCGCCGATTTGATAGTTTCGCACTTTGGATCCCACCTCGATGATCTCTCCGACGCTTTCGTGGCCCAAAATCGTAGGATATGTGATCGGCCATGGAAAGCGGCCCGCTATGATATGCTGGTCGGTCCCGGTACAGGTCGCTCCATAGAGCAGTCGGCATTTTGCCTCGTACGGTCCGATCTCAGCGATAGGTACCTCTCGGACGCCGAGCGCTCCTGGTTCTTCAACTACGGCTGCTAGCATCGTTTCCATATGAGCTCCTTCTGTCACTATGGTCTTCCTGCCTATGCATTCGGACGAACGCTTATGTTCATGACGTCCATTCGGCCCTCTTCGCACACAAGGGCGATCCCTCCTCCCGTCAGGGGGGCTTGGCGATCCTTGAGGTCGAAGAGTGTCTCGCCATCGACTTTTGCGAGCAATCGGGCGCCCTGCACGGATAACTGGAGTTCGTACTCCTCGTCGACGTTCCACGGGAAGTCCGTCTCCGCGAGGACGGTGCAGGTCCCCCTGGATTTCACGAGGCATACGCGATGATCGCGATCCAGCAGTAGGGCATAGTAGCGGTTCAGTCCCTGGACCCGGGCCGCGATGCCGCCCGACGCTATCATGTGCGGCGAGAGCTTGGCGCGGACCGTGTAGTCCTGCCACCGGCGGGTTCCCTGGATGAGCAACCCGGTACCCTCGTCCTGGATCACGCGAAGGGATCCCCCCCGAGCCCAGACGTGGTCCATATCCTCCACCCACGCGCGCTGCCCCATCGTGCCGTTGTGACTGGGTGGGGTCAGGTCGGCGTCAGGTTCCCCCTCCCAGGTCAGGGTATCGAGGTAGAGGGTGCCGCTGGCTCTGGTCTCCGCATGGATCTCTATGCCGACTTCGGCAATCGGATCGCCATAGGTGGGACCGATTGTCCATTCGAAGACGCGCGTTTCCCCCGGCTCCATCTCAACCCAGGGGCCTTGGCGGTGGGACCGCTCGTCATCCGGTCCATAGGTGACGAGATAGAGTCCGCAGGTGACCGGCTCTTGGTTATCGGCGTCAGCTTCCACCCTGGCGCGGACCGTCTGTCCGGCATAGAGGGTGGGGGAACAGATGAGTCCATAGCCCGGCATGCTGGCAGCTTCCTCGGTCAGGAACGTCGCTGTGCCCGCCCGGGCCACGCGACCCGGGGCGATGTCCTGATATTGGAAAGCGAGGCTACGCGCCCCGGTCTTGCTATGTCCAGGGACGTTCTCAAGCTTCAGGGTGCCTTTCGCTTCGATGGCGGTGTCCGGCAGGAAGCCCTGAACGGCCCCCGGCATATTGAAGTGGTAGCGTGCTCCGTTCTTGGGCGCGACAGGCTCGAGCCCGGCGAGGGCCCGCCCGCTGTTGACGATGTGATAGGTCTCGATCAGCGCGTCCGTAATCGCCCGTCCACCATCCGCCGTCGGCAGGTAGAGACGATCCGCTACCGGGCCTCGATAGTCGGGGCCGGTTTCCAGTCCGGGTAGACCATTTTTGATGCCCATCAGACATCCGACGTTCCCGGAGTTGCAGTCCGTATCCCATCCCCCGGTATTGACGATCATCATTGTCCTCTGGAAGTCGTCGTCCCCATAGAGAAGGCTGAGGATCATCAGGCCGTGGTTGGGTACGATATGGACGTTACCGCCGTAGGTATCGTACCCGTAGTGAGTTGCCAGCCATTTCAGGGCTTTTCGCCAATCAGGTTCCTGCTCGTGAAGGGCACGCAGTTCGGCGATCATGCGATAGATGATGGCGTCATCAGGGATGAAGGTCACGGCCGTATCCAACAGGCGGTTGAGATCGTTCTCCACGAAGGCCAGGGATTCCATCGCAGCCAGGACCTGCGCCCCGTAGATGGCTTCGCCATCGTGGCTGACGCTAGCGGCTTTCCGCGCCAGGGTCGCCGCCAGCTCCGGGTCGCCCGGGGCGACCATTGCCCAGCCGTCGATGAAGATCTGCGCTCCGATCTGCTCCGCCACGATCCGGCTGTTCGTCTCCATCGACCCACTCTCCGGGGCGGGGATCCCTGATTGCAGACGAAGGAATGCGGTGTGTTCGGTGGAATTTCCCATCCCGCCCCACCAGAGGATCGTTTTGTTCTCAATAATGTAATTGAGCCACGTCGATCCGATCTCCGCCGGTGTGATGTCGGCGCGATTTCCGTGATCCGGCAGGGCGCGCAGGAAGGTGAAGGTGCCGGAGATATCGTCGTCAGTGACAATCAAGGGCTTGTTCAATCGTTCGTGGACGTAGTACTGGATCTCTCCCAATTCCTCCATAATACGCTCATAGGTCCAGCCCTCGAAAGGCCGTCCGAGGTAGACCCCGATGATCTTGCCTAGCACGCCCGCATAGATGCGCGATTCGTAATCGTTTGGGATTGTCATTGGTTGTGTTCTCCTTCTCGAATGCCCGTAGACCGTACGTCTTTCTATCCTTTGCGCTTGGTC
Source organism: Anaerolineae bacterium (assembly GCA_034437735.1). Lineage (GTDB taxonomy): Bacteria > Chloroflexota > Anaerolineae > B4-G1 > SLSP01 > PWVB01. Next base: position 30,400 of record DAOTTS010000118.1, on the reverse strand, counting down.
GTCCCTCCGGAGGGGGCATAACGTCCGGCGCTGATCTTGCAGTGCATGCTAGTGTACTTGAAACTTGCAACGAGAGCAATTGATCGTATTCTTCAGGGCTTTATCTGGCGAAGCCGGCGATGGTAAATCTCCTCCGAGCGAGCATGATAAGCTCGTGTCGTTTTTTTTGTCCGCGACTTGACATTCATCCATACTCCAGGTATTCTATGAACAGATGATCATGTCTGAACATCTGTTCATTTGCTGGTAAGCTTCTCGTTGACTCGTACGGATGATGATCGTTTCAGGTGACCTATGCAGATTGACCCCCAGCACCATCGTCTTCTCTATAGGGTGGCCCAGGCTTACTATGCGGATGGGCTCACGCAGCGGGAGATCGCCGAACGGTTCGGGCTTTCTCGGCCCAAAGTCTCACGGTTGCTTCAGCAGGCAAGGGATGTTCACGTCGTCAATATCTCTCTGGTGCCGCCCAGTGGGGGTGCTGCCGATCTGGAGCACGATCTTGAGGCGACCTACGGCCTGGAGGAGGCAGTGCTTGTTGAGGTGAATCATCCGGCACAGCCGGAGTTGGTTGCCCGTGATCTAGGGCCCCCGGCGGCTGAATGCCTGCTGCGGCGCCTCACGCGGTCCAGCATCGTCGCGATGGCCTGGGGGCGAACGCTCTGGTCGACAGTCGAGGCGCTGCCAGCCCGCACGATGCCGGACGTCAGCGTGGTTCAACTCTCGGGGGGATTGGGGCCGGTGGACGCATGGGAACACTCGACGGAGCTGATCCGCCGTGCGGCGCAGAAGCTCAACGCCAAGCTGCGCTTGCTGCCGGCGCCCGGTATCGTCAGCACCCTTGACGCCGCGCGCGCGCTTCGTCAGGACCACCAGGTTGCCGAAGTACTCAAGCTCGCTGCCCGTGCCGACATCGCCGTCGTGGGGTTGGGCGTACCCACGCCGGACTCCGTTCTGCTCAGGGATGGGACGATCCTCACAGCGGATGACCTACGGCTATTGGAGGCTCATGGGGCGGTTGGGGATATTGCACTCCGTTACATCGACGCCCAGGGTGAGGCCGTCTCTCTGGATAAGCTCAATCAGAGGATCATCGGCCTATCGTTGGACACGATCCGGTGCATTCCCACGGTGATTGGCGTCGGTGGGGGAGCGGTCAAGCATGAGATCGTCAAAGCGGCGCTGAAGAGCGGGCTGTTGGACGTATTGGTGACCGATCGTGACACGGCCGAGGCTGTGTTGTCTGAAACTCAACCCGAAGGGTCGTAGGAGGTACGGAATGTCCGAATTCTCAGAGGCCTGGCTCCGTTCGCGGGCGCAGGCGGTTATTGACCGGGATGCAGCGGCAATAGAGGCTCTTGCTTCCGGTGTGGATGCTCGATGGTTGCGGGTCGTCAACCTGCTGCTGGCGTGCGAAGGCCACGTCCTGGTGACGGGGGCCGGCACGTCCCACGCTGTCGCTCAGCGGTTGGCCCATTTGCTTTCGTGCTCCGGAACGCCGGCGCTGCCAATCAATGCGGCGGACGCACTGCACGGTGGATCCGGGGCGGTGACCGATCGCGACCTGGTCTATGCGATCTCAAAGGGGGGGCACAGTGCTGAGGTCAATGGGTTCGTGGAGATCGCCAGGTCCCGGGGGGCGACCCTCGTGGCTCAGACCGAGAGCCTCGATTCACCGCTGGCTGCGATGAGCGACGCGGTGCTGCTGGTGCCCGCGATCGAAGGCATCGATCCCTATGGCATGGTGGCAACAGGCAGTTCGCTTGTCGCGTCGGCCGTGGGGAACGTGCTGTGTGCGTTGCTCCTGGAAGCCCGAGGGTATACGCGACAGGCGTTCGGAGAGACCCATCCATCGGGTGCGGTAGGGCGGAAGATCGCGCAGGAAACGGAAGGCGACCAGGCGTCAGAAAGGGAACTATGAAAGCGGCTTTATTAACGGATAAACGAACGTATGAAGTACGGGAGGTGCCGGATCCTCAGGTGCCTCGCGATGGACTCGTGCTGCGCGTTGAGGTTTGTGGCGTCTGTGGGTCGGATGTGCGCCGTTGGCGCGAAGGGCCACCGGCAGGCGAAGGGAGCCTGCCGGGTATTCCGGGCATCATCGCCGGACACGAAGTCGCCGGTACTGTTATCGGTGTCGGACAAGGTGTGGAGGGGTATGAGGTCGGTGAACGCTTAGCCATCGCGCCGGATATTCACTGCGGGACGTGCTTCTACTGCCGCCGGGGGCTCTTTAACCTCTGTGATTCCCTCCATTTTCTGGGTATCACGCCGGGCTATCCGGGTGGGTTTGCGGAGAAGCTGCAATTGACGGACGAGATGCTCAGACTCGGGATTGTCCATAAAATCCCGGATGGCCTCTCGTCCAGGCACGCTGCACTTGCCGAGCCTGCCAGCTCCGTCCTCGCGAGTCATGCCAAGGCCGGTACTGATCTCGATGACACGGTGGTGGTGATTGGAGCCGGACCTATCGGATGTATTCACATCGCGATCGCCAAGGCCCGAGGTGCCCGCGTGATCGTCTCCCAGCGGAGCGAGACGCGTCGCGAATTGGCCAAGGACTTCCATCCCGATGCTATCATCGATCCCACCCGGGAGAATTTTGTGGATAGGGTCCGGGCTCTTACGGAAGGACGGGGGGCGGAGATGGTGATCTGTGCGAATCCGGTCGCTGAGACGCAAACTGAGGCCGTGCTGGCTGCCCGCAAAGGCGGACGGGTTGTGCTCTTCGGTGGGCTGCCCAAGGCCGATCCCACCACTACCCTGGATGGCAACCGCATTCACTACGGTGAGATCGAAGTGGTCGGTGGCTTCTCGTACCATCCAACGATGCACGCGCTGGCCCTGGATACCCTCAAGCGGGGTCTCATTCCGGCTGAGCGCTTGATTACCCACACATTCGCACTCGACCAGATCGATCAGGCGTTCGACGTGGCCTCCAGCGGCCTCGGACTCAAGGTGCTGGTCCAGCCTGACTTGTAGTCTCAGTAAAGGGTACGGGGACTCAGCGCGTTTTCCGAAGCACGGAATCTGCACCGTGAGAGACGTGATGATAAGGAGATGAATGATCCATGATTGGACTCAATGCGATGCTTTCGGCGCGCGAAAGGGCCGGGAATCCGGTCCGGATTGGGTTGATCGGGGCGGGCCAGATGGGCACCGACGTCGTCGCGGAGACGACGATGATGAAGGGGATCGAGGTGGTTGCTATCGCCGATATCGATCCGGAGCGGGCAAGGCAAGCCTATGACATCGGCGGGGTGGAGGGGACGGTGACTGACGTCGAGACCCCTGAGGACGCCGATGCATCGGTGCGGGAGGGCCGGCGCGTTGCGGCCTCTGACTTCCGAGTTGTCACCGATATGCAGACCGTCGACGTGATGCTTGAGGCGACCGGCGTGCCCGAGGTCGGTTCCCGAGCGGCGCTGCGTGCGGCCCGGCACGGTCAGCAGCTCGCGATGATGAACGTCGAGACCGACATCACCGTCGGGCCTATCCTGCGATGGTACGCCGAACAGTACGACGTCCAGTACGCATTGGCCGCCGGGGATGAGCCGGCCGCCTGTAAGGAGCTCTATGACTTTGCGGACGCGTTGGGTTTCACGATTGTGGCCGCAGGCAAAGGGAAGAACAATCCCCTGGACCGCCACGCCAAACCCACGGATCCCGATTGGGCTCAGGAGGCGGCACGGCGCGGGTTGAATCCGACGATGCTGATCGAGTTCGTCGACGGCAGTAAGACGATGATTGAGATGGCAGCCGTCTCCAACGCGACCGGATTGGTGCCGGACGTGCGCGGCATGCATGGTCCGGTGACCCATCGGGAGATCCTGGAGCGCGTCTTCCGGCTTGAGGAGGATGGCGGTATCCTGAATCAGATCGGCGTCGTCGATTATGGTGTGGGCAAAGTAGCGCCAGGGGTCTTTCTCATCGTATGGACGGATCATCCCCGCCTACGGGAGGCGATGGTCCTGCGGGACATGGGCCCCGGTCCTTATTATACGCTCTTCCGACCTTATCATCTTTGCAGCATTGAGGTTCCTCTGACCTGTGCGCTGCTCGTGATCGAGGGGCGTTCCAATATGATTCCCTTGGACCGGTTGACGTCCGAAGTGATCTCCGTTGCCAAGCAGCGGTTGGCACCCGGTGACACGCTGGAGGGGATCGGTGGGAGCAGCTACTACGGTCTGATCGATCGGTACGAGGTCGCAAAGGCTGAACGGCTGCTGCCTATCGGGTTGGCAAAAAACGCCAAGGTCATCCGACCGGTCGAGGTCGACCAGCCCATTACCCTTGATGACGTCTTGGTGAGCGAACCCTCCGTCGTGCTTTCCCTGCGTCGATTGCAGGATCGCTGGTTTGCCGGTGAGATCGCGTCCGACGCGCTTCTCGTCGCCCTGGATCGGCTCCGTTAGGAGGGGCGATGACGCTGATCGGTTTGGACATCGGTACGACCGGCTGCAAAGTCGTGGCCTTCGACCCGGAAGGTGCGATCGTCGCCTCCGTAGCGCGGGAATACGCGATTGATATCCCCGTCCCAGGATGGGCTGAACAGGATGCGGAACGGGTCTGGACGCTCGCCAGGGACGCCCTGGCGGAGGTTACGGGGCAGCTTACAACGGATGAGGAAGCGCCCGTCGAGGCCATAGGTTTGTCAGTACAGGGGGAGGCTGTCATCCCGGTCGATGGAGACGGGCGTGCGATCCGCCCTGCGATCCTGGGGATGGACACCCGGACCGGCGAACAGAATCAGCAGTTGCGGGAGCGTTTTGGTGCGCGGGCGCTCTTCGACCGGACCGGGATGCCGGTTCACACGATCAACACGCTGCCCAAACTGCTCTGGCTGCGGGATTACGAGCTGGATGTATGGCAATCGGCGGATGCTTTCCGGTTGTACGAGGATTTTCTCATCCGAAAGCTGACCGGCTCGGCCGCGGTCAGCTGGTGCCTGGCCTCGCGAACCCAGATGTACGATCTGCATCATCACTGCTGGGACGCGGAGATCCTATCATTTTTGGATCTGGACCCTGGGCGGCTGTCGCCGGTGAGGGCCTCAGGCACGGCGATCGGTCGTATGGATCGGGACCTTGCCGTCTCCCTGGGGCTGTCGTCGCGTCCGGTCGTCGCGACCGGCGGCCATGATCAGGCCTGCGGAGCCCTGGGGGTCGGCCTAACCGGGGCCGGCCTCGCGATGGTCTCCACGGGTACAGCGGAGGTTGTGGAGGTGGCGCTATCGTCACCGGACCTTACGGATCCCCTGTACGAAGGGAATATCTCGGTGTATCATCACACCCTTCCCGGACTCTATCTCGCGATGACGCTGAATCACAGCGGCGGGCTGATTCTGCGCTGGTTCCGCGACACGTTAGCGCCCGACGTGAAAGCAGAGGCGGCGCGCGTGTCTAGGGATGCCTACGATATGCTCCTCGAGGGGACGAACTCCGATCCTACCTCTCTCCTCGTGCTGCCGCATTTTGCAGGCAGCGGAACCCCGACCTTCGACCCGGCGTCCAAGGGGGCGGTGTTGGGGCTCACGTTCGACACGGATCGCAGCACGTTGGTCAAGGCGATGTTGGAGGGCTTGACGTTCGAACTGCGTCTCAATCTGGATCTGTTGAAACGCGGCGGGGTTGAGATCACGGAGCTCAGAGCGATCGGCGGCGGTGCTAAGTCCGATCTCTGGCTGCAACTCAAGGCCGATATCACCGGCGTGCCGGTCGTCGTGCCGGAGGTCACCGAAGCTGCGGCATGGGGCGCAGCTCTACTCGCCGGTGCAGGAGCCGGTCGTTTTTCGAGCGTTGTGGACGCGGCGGCCAAATCCGTGGCAATGGCACGGCGTTTTGAGCCGGATCCGGCACGGGCTCTGCGCTACGCAGAGCGTTTTGCGCTCTACCGGAAGCTCTATCCGGCCGTGCGGGAAATCTCACACCAACTGTTGTAGCGAAGCTCAGCCAGTTGAAAGACCTTGGCAGCATGTCCTTGTTTTATCACGGAGCTCGGCTCCTGGGTTGGTAAGGCTCTCTCGTCTTCCGGAGGTTGCTATGGCACATCTGCTATTGGGGCTTGATTATGGTACCGGTGGGGCCAAAGCCTGTCTGATCGATGGGGAGGGGCAGGTGCTGGGCTATGCCTTTGAGGAATACCCTCTCATTCACGAGCATCCGGGTTGGTCGGAGCATGAGCCAACCCTCTACTGGGAGGCCGCCTGTCGTTTGATCCCCCAGATTCTATCGGAGGGTGGCGTGACGGGTGATGACGTCCGTGGCGTGGCCGTTTCGTCCGCGCTGCCCTCGCTGGTGATGGTCGATGGGGAGGGCAGCCCGATCCACAGAGCGTACAACCTGATGGACCGGCGGGCGACCGACGTCGTCGCGTGGTTGAAGGCTGAGGTGGGTGAGGCGCGCATTTTCCAGCTCTCCGGCTATCGACTGGAGGATCATCCGGCTTTGGTCAATCTGCTTTGGGAGCAACGTCATCGCCCCGACAGCTTCAGCCGCATCCACACGGCGCTCACAATCGATGGATATGTGACGATGAAACTGACGGGCCGAGAAACTGTGCACGACTCCGGTGGGGCGTTCTTCGGCGTGGCCTACGATCTTCGGGAGCGTCAGTTTGACGAGGCCATGTTAGGCGAGATCGGCATCGATCCTGATATTTTGCCGGAGGTCCATCGGTGCACGGATATCGTTGGGGAGGTGACCGGCGCGGCCGCGGAGGCGACGGGATTGGCCGCCGGAACGTCGGTCGCGGCCGGACAGGTCGATTGTAACGCGAGTTGGGTGGGCGCCGGAGCGATCGAAGTCGGTGATTTTCAGAGTAACCTGGGCTCCGTCGGCAATTTCGGCGTCGTTCATCGTGACTCAGCCTTCAACTTCTCCGAGATGGGGCAATTGATGATCAATTTTCCCTATACGGTCGATTCGGCCAACACTTACGTCACGGTACCGACGACGATGACGGGCGGGCAGTGTCTGCGGTTCCTGCGCGATGGATTCTCTCCCTATGAGCGTGAAGTCGAGCGAACGTTGGATATCTCTGCGTATGATTTGCTCACCCTGCAGGCAGCGGAGGTGCCCCCCGGGTCGGAGGGGCTGATTATGCTGCCCTTCTTGATGGGAGAGCGCACCCCTATCTGGGATGCGAACGCCCGAGGGGTCGCCTTTGGGCTATCGCTCCACCATACCAAGGGGCATCTGGTACGGGCGATGATGGAAGGGGTCGCCTACGCGATGTACGACTCGTTCCGGTTGATTCAGGAGGCCGGACTCCAGGTCAACTATCCCATGGTGTTGAATGAAGGTGGGGCGGTCAGCCGTCTTTGGCGGCAGATCATCGCGGACGTGTTCGACGTGCCGATTGTATTGGCCAAACGTCGGGAGGGGGCGCCCTTCGGGGATGCGATCCTCGCCGGCGTCGCTACTGGTCTCTTTGACGATTTTTCAGTGGCGAAGTCCTGGGCCGAGTACGTGGAGCCGATGGACCCCGATCCTGAAAGTCACGCTGTCTATATGGCGTATTTCGACCTGTATAAACAACTTTACGAAGATCTCCGGGAGGATTTTGGACGATTGGCTGTGCTGCGGTCACCGTGACGGGGGATACGAGAGCCCGATAAGCGGCGGATTCTTGGAAGGACGTGTCGATGGAACTCTACGAACGTTTGTGCATGCGGGAAGCGGAAGGTCATCCTGTCTTGGCAGGATTGGTGGGATGTGGACAGATGGGATCGGGATTGGTTCACGTGACCCATCAAATGGAGGGATTGGAGACACGGGTGATCGCGGATATTCAGGTCGAACGACCGCTCCGTGTGTTGCGATCGCTCGGGCTGGCAGACGCCGACCTCTGTGTGACCCATCAGGTGGGTGAGGCCGAGGATGCCCTGCGATCCGGTCAATACGTGATCACGGAGGATGCCCCGCTGCCGGCGCGTCTGCCGTCGGTCGACGTCGTGGTTGAGGCTACGGGATTGACCGACGTTGGAGCCCGGGTCGCCTGGACGTGTATCGAGCACGGCACCCACGTGGTTATGCTCAACGTAGAGACAGACGTGACGGTAGGGCCGATGCTTCACCGGCTGGCTCAGCGGGCCGGCTGTGTCTATACGGTCGCCTCCGGGGATGAACCCGGCGTTCTAAAGACGATCTACAATCAAGCCCGCGCTCTGGGGTTTGAGGTCGTCTGCCTCGGCAAAGGCAAGAACAATCCAATTGATCACAGTGCTACACCGGAGAGCTGCCGGGAGGAAGCGGAGCGGAAAGGGATGAACCCGAAGATGCTCTCCGCTTTCAAGGATGGATCCAAGACGATGGTTGAGATGGCTGCCGTCTCGAACGCGACCGGCCTGGTTCCCGACATTCCGGGTATGCACGGGATCAAGGTTGAGGTGCCTGCGCTCAATCGAGTCTTCGTGCCGAGTGAGGATGGCGGGATCTTCGAGCATCGAGGATGTGTGGATTTTACGACGGGGGATGTGGCGCCGGCGGTCTTTGCCATTGTGACGAGCCGTGATGACCAGGTGCGAGCGGGTATGCAATTTGTCTCGATGGGATCCGGACCTTACTATACGCTCCTTCGTCCTTATCACCTGTGCAATATCGAGACCCCATTGGCGATGGCCGAGGCGGTGCTCTATGGAGAGCGGACCGTAGCATCCACCCGGTTAGTCTCAGAGGTGATTCCCATCGCAAAGCGCGATCTGGAACCGGGACAGGTCGTCGGTGAGATTGGAGAGGCTGATTATCTGGGTCGGATCTATACCTATGAAGAGGCGGTCGCGTGCCGGGCGGTGCCCCTGGGGATCACGCCGGGAGGGGCGGTCACGGCTGAGATCGCCAAGGGGGAACCGCTGACCTACGATAACTTCCAGCCGGATCAGGGAAAATTTGTGACGCGACTGAGGCATCTGCAGGATTCGGTTCTTTCCATGGGGTAGCCGGCGGTGTGCCGGGCAGCTGAAGCATTTGTGGAGGTCGCATTTGAGTGATACGATGAGGGCAGGGGGGGGGAGCGCGCCCGGTGATTTCGGTGTGGACGATGTGGCCCTGCCGGAGGCGTCGGAGGTATGAACCTCGTCCACTATCAGGCTTTGCACCTTATCGGCACGACTATCTTCGCCCCACGCCACCAGCGGATGGCGCTGGCCCTTATGGACACCGGTCGCATCCCTGCGGACCGGTGGATCACGCATCGTTTTTCTCTGGAGGACTTCGAGCGCGGGGCTGCGTTGGCCATGCAGGGTCGGGTTCTGAAAGCGGTCTTTCTTCCCGGCTGATCTCCTCCGACGTGCGGTTCAGCGTCGGATCCCTTGAGGTTCCGTCGTTGTGGCTGTTGGATTGTTGGTTTGATGAGAAGGAGGCAGAATGAAACTTAGGGATCTTCACGTGCCCGAATTGCCATTCCTTAAACAGGGGGTCGCCCAAGTGGCGATCGTGGTCGAGAATCTGGATGACGCAGTTTCGACCTATTGGACGCGTTTCGGCATCGGTCCATGGGATATTTACACCTACGGGAAGCCGCTCGTCTCGTCCATGACCTATCATGGCCAGCCCGCGGACTACAAGATGCGTCTGGCACTCTCCCATATGGGAGATACGCGGATCGAGCTTATCGAACCGCTGGAGGGTGACACGGTGTACGCGGATTTCATCGAGGCGCACGGCTATGGCGTGCACCACTTTGGATTCCTGGTCGATGATATGGAAGAGGCCTTAGCCCAAGCAGAGGCTGCGGGTGTTGCGATGATTATGGATGGGGCCAGGTTTGGGCTCGATGGTGATGGGCATTATGCGTATCTCGACACGGAGGCCTTGGTCGGGTTCATGGTTGAGCTAATCGAGCGGCCTGCCCGGCGCGTGCCTCCCGATCGAATCTATCCTAATAGAAAGGAGCAGACGAATGGCTGAGAATGTCGCTAAGAACGTCTATGAGTTTTCGGCGCGGAACTTGATGGGGCTGGAGCAATCCCTTGCGGATTATCAGGGCAAGGTGCTCCTCATCGTCAATACAGCGAGTAAGTGTGGGTTTACCCCGCAGTACGAGGGCCTTCAAGATCTCTACGAGCGTTACAAGGATCAGGGATTTGCGATTTTAGGGTTTCCTTGCAACCAGTTTATGAACCAGGAGCCGGGTGACGCAGAGGAGATTCGCCAGTTCTGTAGTGTGAACTACGGTGTCACCTTTCCTATGTTTGACAAGATTGAGGTCAATGGGCCGGGTACCCATCCGCTCTATCGCTACCTCAAGTCATCGGTGCCCGGTTTCCTGGGGACGCAGGCGATCAAGTGGAACTTTACCAAGTTCCTGGTGGATCGGGAGGGAAAGGTCGTCGAACGATATGGTTCCAAGGTCGAACCCGCGTCGATCGCTCCCGATATCGAGGCTTTACTGGACGCGTAGGTCACCGGCTGGATGCAGAAGTTCAGCAAGTCAAAAACCACGTATCACCCATCATATATTAAGGAGTGACGCACGATGAGGATGGCAGAGAAGACACTTTGTTTTGGATTGATCGTTGGAACCCGGGGGTTTTTCAACTCCGATTTGGCCGTCGGGGTGCGGGCCAAGTTGTTGGAGACGCTGGATGCTCACGGTTATGACTACGTGATCCCACCCAAGGACGCAACTCCGAATGGGGCCATTGAGACGCGGGAGCACGCGAAGCTCTGCGCCAACCTGTTTCGCGAGCGCGCCGAGGAGATTGACGGCGTCATCGTCGTGCTGCCGAACTTTGGGGACGAACTTGCGGTCGTTCAGACTTTGGATCTGTCCGGCCTGGACGTGCCGGTGCTCGTCCAAGCGTGTGATGATGAGTTGGGTAAGCTCTCGGTGAACAACCGGCGCGATGCCTTCTGTGGCAAGCTTTCCGTCTGTAACAACCTCTATCAGTACGGCATTCCTTTCACTAATACCTCGCTGCACACCTATCCGATTGACGGTCCAGACTTCGAGAAGGATCTCGAGTATTTCGGACGCGTCTGTCGGGTGGTCGGTGGGCTAAAAGGCGCCCGGATTGGCGCGATTGGGGCGCGCCCCGCTGCTTTCCAGACGGTTCGGTTCAGTGAGAAGCTGCTGCAAGATTCGGGCATCACGGTGGTACCGGTCGATCTCTCGGAGATCATCTTTGCGGCTCAGTCGATGGATCCGGACGATCCGGACGTCAAGGCCAAGATCGAATCCCTTCGCAACTACGGGACGATTCCCGAGGCGATACCAGCGGCTAACGTGCTCAAACAGGCGAAGCTGTCGGTTGTGATCGACCGGTGGATGGATGAGAATGAGTGCGATGCCAGCGCGGTTGAGTGCTGGGACTCCATTCAAAAGAACTACGGGTGCGCGACGTGCGTTTCTATGGCGATGATGGGGGATCGCGGATTTCCCAGCGCCTGTGAGGTGGACGTAATGGGCGCGGTCTCGATGTATGCGCTCTACCTCGCCTCCGGGAACGCGCCGTCCTTCCAGGATTGGAACAACAACTACGGTGACGACCGGGATATGTGCATCAATACGCACTGCAGCAACTACCCCAAGAGCTTTATGCAGGCGGAGATTGAGATCTCAAACCTGGATATTCTGGGCCAGTCTTTGGGTGCCGATCGCTGTTTTGGCGCGATCAAGGGACAGGCTGCGCCGGGGCCGATCTCCTTTTTCCGGGCGTCAACGGATGATTTTAACGGTACGATCAAGGCGTATGTGGGTGAGGGCGAGATGACTGACGACTCGGTCCCCACTTTCCAAGGCGGTGTGGCCGTGTTGAGAATCCCGAACCTCCAGGGCTTGATGGACGTGCTATGTCGGAGTGGATTTGAACATCACGTCGCCGTCACGCGCAGTCACATCGCCGACGTGTTGGAGGAAGCGATCGGGACCTATTTCCGTTGGGACCTTTATCGTCATACGTGAGGCCTCATCGTTCATGACGTTGGATCTGTAAGGCCTCTTGATCGTTACGCCGTTTCTCGCCAGGGCCTGTCCCGAGGACAGGCCCTTTGGCATTCTACGGGTGGAACTTTTTGCCTCCTTGTTGCGTCTATAGACTGGATCTGGATCCTGAGGACCTCTCCTGGTCAGGAGACCAGGCGGGTGATCCTCCGGGCGTCGGATGAGCATTTCCATCCAACGCCCGGCGCGTCCAGAGCCCAAGGCGTTACACTGATACATATATCTGACGATCCTGGACAGTCTCAATTGAACGGATCAATGGAGGATACGTCTGGAGGATACGTTTGGAGGATACGTGATGCACAAACGAGAAGAGCCCGCCCTCATTCACATTCAGAAGATTTATTCCTGGCTGATGATTGCATTCACCGGTGTGCTCGCCGTCTTTGTCCTTTCTCTGGCACTGACGATCGGGATGAACCTGATGGCTCTGTTCGACGCGAGCCCGGCGGAGGCTTCTGAAGCGCTGGTTCCATCGCCTACCGCAACGCCGCTGCTGCCGGCGACCAAGGGGCCTAGCGGGACGGTTCCTGAGACCAGGACACCCCCGGTGACGTCAACCCCTTCGCCTACGCCAACACCTTTGGCACCTACGCCAACACCCCCTGCGTCCACGCCGGTACCCCCCACGGCGACGCCGAGTCCAACGCTCGTGCCGACCTCGGCGCCGACCGAGGTGATAAGCACCCCGCCAACGGTGGTCGTCGATCCGCCCGCTGAGCCGACGGCGGAGATGGGGATGGATATTCCGTCGGCGGTCAAGATCGATGATGAGTTTCGATGGATTGACGTGGACCTCTCCGAACAGCGGTTGATCGCTTACGTGGGGAAGACGCCGGTGAAGTCGTATCTGGTCTCGACCGGGCTTCCCCAGACGCCCACGCCGGTCGGGCAGTATGCGATCTGGATCAAGCTCCGGTACGATGACATGGCAGGGGCGGATTACTACATCGAGGACGTGCCGTATGTGATGTACTTCCACGAGGGTTACGGATTACACGGCGTGACGTGGCACGCAAATTTCGGTCACCGGATGAGTCATGGCTGTGTCAATCAGCCCAACGATATGGCGGCGTGGCTCTTCCACTTTGCTGAGGTCGGCACGATGGTGAACATTCACGAATAAGGGGACGCGACCCGGCGGACGTCGAGGGCGCTCATTGATCAGTTGCATTTTTGACAAACGGTATGACAATAAGGTCAACCATTTATCCACAGGAGGATATAGAATGTCAGAGGATGCAAAGAAGATACCGATCGGGCTGCAGCTTTTCGCCGTTCGCGGTGAGGTTCAGAAGGGTCTTGCGGCGACGTTGGATTCGGTCGCGGATCTGGGCTACGTCGCGGCGGAGCCATGGGGGTACAACGGTGAGGCACTCGAATGGATGGAGCACACACCGCAGGAGATCCGCAAGATGTATGACGACAGTGGCTTAGTCTGTTGCGGTTTCCATCTGGCCACCGGCGCGCTGCTGGGCGATAACCTGGAGCGGACCATCGAGATGAACCAGATCCTGGGCAACAAGTTCCTGATCATCGCGGCGGATAAGCAGCGCACGAGCCAACTCGATACGACGCTGGAACTGGCGGAGATTCTGAATACCGTGGCCGCGAAACTGAAGCCGTTGGGCATGCTCACCGGATATCATGCTCATCCCTTCGACTTCGGGTACTTTGGTGAAGAGACTGCGTGGGAGGTTCTGTTCTCAAACACGACCGAGGACGTGGTGATGCAGATGGATATCGGTAACTGCGCCAATGGCGACGGCGATCCCATCAAGATACTGCGCAAGTTCCCGGGCCGCGCGAAGTCGATACACTTGAAGGACTACGGCGGCGAGCCCGGTTCTGTGATCGGCGAAGGCAAGGCCGATTGGGACACGATCTTCGAACTGGCTGAAACTCAGCATCACCCGGAGTGGTACGTCGTCGAGGAGGGTGGCGAGGACGGACTCGGCTTCGACGTTCCCAAACGAAGCCTGGAAGCCCTGGCGCGGATGGGTAAGAAGTAGGGAGGGGGGACGCACAAGCTCTCCAACGTCGACTCGCACCTAGACGAAAAACCGGGCGGACCCAGATTTATGGGTCCGCCCGGTGCTTCAGTCGTTGTCGTTGCCTCTTGCTCGTGCCGGCTAAAACCCTCGCAGATTCGTGCTGGATCGACGGTGCAGTCCCTCTTTCGGCGTTCGCTTCAGCACCACATACTCAAGCCCGTGTTCCTCACAGAACGCCGCCTTGATCGGTTTATCCCCATCCTCATTGACCAGGTAGATGTCCGGTTGAATCTTTGCGATCTCGGGCGCTGCGTCGAGCCAGCCGTCGCCTGAGGCGACATAGGCTCCCTCGACGTACCGCATCGATTGGACGATGTACCGGCGCTCTTCCTCGGGGAACATCGGGTGGCCTTCTCCCTTGAGTTGCTCCACGTTGGCATCATTGCCGACGACGACGTAGAGATCCCCAAACTGAGATGCTTCCTCAAAGAATCGCAGATGACCGGAGTGGAACCAATCATAACATCCGGTCACGACGACCTTCTTGTGATCGGTGGTGTCAAGATTGGGCTCTCGGATCGGGAAACCCTGGATCTCTGCGTCGCTAATGACGCGGTAGCAGAGTTCGTGATTCCGGCAAAATTCCCCTTTGGCGGGTGCGTCGTCTTTTTCCCTTACTACCCATAGGTCGGCCTTGGTCGCGATAGGCTCGGGCAGCCCCTCGGTGATGGACGTACTGATAAGGTGCACCTGATCGACGTAGCGAATTCCATCCAGAAGGTACGCCCGTTCCTCCTGGGGAAACTTGGGTGGCGCACCTGTCACAGACCGCACCTCGCTATCCGACCACAGTAGAACGTGAACGGCGCCCAGCTTGGACGCCTCCTCGGTGAACCGGATATCATCCGATCGAAGGTCATCAAAGGCACCACTTAGCACCACTTGCGTCATGGATCAGTTATCCTCCTACGATAGGTTACGTTGTCTTCACCTTAACCCGCAATCCTCCGGGCACCTCATCCTCCGATACGACGTAGAGGTACCCTCCGCCGCATCCGGAGTACATGGCACCGTCATACTTGGACTGATAATAGTCCAGGATTTCCAGAAGATCAACACGTAAGGTAGGATGCCGGACAGTGTGGGGCAGAATCGCCTTCCAACATTCCATACAGGCATTCATCGCGGCTCCCAACGCTTGACGGTCCTGGGCAAGGATGGCGTCATAGCAATCGGCGCCGGTGGTGCCCAGGCGGCGAATCCAGTCGGGATCGAGATTCTTAATACCCAGTGGGTTGTATCCGTCGGGCCTTGGATCGATCGGCACCATCGAGATCACGCGTTCCAGCCATTGTCCAACCTCCGGGTTGGTGTTCGATTCGACGTGGACCGGATAAATGCCGCCTTCATAGTTGTAGTCATAGTCCAGGCGATTCACGCCGGGATAGATGATCCCGACCATGTCTTGCGATCCAGAAGGTTCGGCTTTTCCCTCATTCTCCGTCTCGTACAGCTCTTTGACCAGACTCACCGGATCTCGGTCCGGAAGCGTGTCTCCCCAGTGCTCAATGGCGATGCGCCGGGTGCTCGTACCCATACCACAGCGGTTCATAAACCGAAAGGTCGGTTTCAACGCAACCACCACCATAGAGCCCGGAGGGTCGGGATTGTGCTGGGAGACGAAGGGCTGATCGATCCATCCCCCTGCAAAAGCCATTCGGTAGGGCAACCCGCCAATGACGTCCTTGATAGGGTTTGCTGGGTCAGTGCCTGCGGTCATCAGGATTCTCCTTTTCTAGACGTGTCCGGGTAGACCCTTGGTGGTGCCAGCCGGTGTGTGCTTCCCGGCTTTGCGGTCCTCATACTGCTGCTTGATCCAGTGATAGGTGACGTCCATACCTTCGCGAAGGGGGGTATTGGGCTCCCACCCGAGAACCTCCAAGATAAAGGTATTGTCGCTGTTACGACCTGCAACGCCCCGGGGTTTGGTGAGGTCGTACTCTCGTTCGAGTTCGACGCCTGCGATGTCCTCGATTATGCTAACCAGATCGTTGATCGAGATCAGATGACTCGAACCCAGGTTGATCGGCTTCGCGATCAGGTCCTCGCGGTGAGTAATCATATCGATACCCTCGACGCAGTCGTCGATAAACATAAAGCTGCGCGTCTGTGTCCCATCTCCCCAGATTGTGATGCTGAGGTCGCCGGTATCCTCGGCTTCGATGACCTTGCGGCTCAGCGCGGCCGGTGCTTTCTCGCGACCCCCGTCCCACGTCCCATAGGGACCGTACACGTTATGGAATCGGGCGATGAAGGTCTTGAGATTGCGCTCGGCCCAATACTCTTGACAGAACATCTCGGACATCAATTTCTCCCAGCCATATCCCCGCTCGGCCATCGCGGGATACGCATCCGACTCTTTGAGTGCCCGGACGTTGGGATCCTGCTGGAGTTCTGTGTTGTACGCGCATGCTGAGGATGAGAAGAAATAACGATCAGCGCCCGCCTGGTAGGCAGCTTCAATCATGTGGGTATTGATAAGAATGCTGCGCAGACATTCGACGCGGAAGTTCTCGATGAATCCCATGCCTCCCATATCCGCAGCTAGATTGTAGACCTCTTTGGCA
This sequence comes from Anaerolineae bacterium, assembly GCA_034437735.1. GTDB lineage: Bacteria > Chloroflexota > Anaerolineae > B4-G1 > SLSP01 > PWVB01. Next base: position 13,836 of record DAOTTS010000118.1, on the reverse strand, counting down.
CCCTCGGTGACGCGCCGGCAATTATCGGGGTCGGTCAGATCAAGACTGAGGCTCTCAACGCCGGGCACGCGCTGGTACCATTCGGGAAGTGGTTTCTTGTCCACCGCACGAATTCGGGTGAAGCCTTGATCGTGGAAGTAGCGGGTCAACGCGCCGGCGATAAAGCCTCCGGCTCCGGTAATAACGATCAGATCATCCTTGTCGATAGTCGTTGCTGCGGTTGCGTTTTTATTCATGGTCCGTCTCCTTAAAAGACTGAGTCCTGCTCTTTAATACTCTCTATCGTCCCTGTGTTCCTCTCTGTCGGTTGTTGATTGCGGTTCTGATTGTGTTACGCCCGTTTGCGGGGCGCCGTGGACCGTCGAATCATGAGCTCAACCGGCAGCACGATCTCCTCCTGTTCTAAAGGGGGAGATGTCTCTGACTCCGAGGCGGCCATCCGATCGATCAGAAGCTGGGTTGCGCGCTTACCCATCTCATAGGCAGGCTGAGAGGCGACGGTGAGAAAGGGCTCCAACACCAGCGCTGTCGGGAGGTCATCAAAGGCAACGAGCGAGACGTCCTCGGGCACACGAAGTCCCAAATCCTTGAGTGCCTTGTAGGCGCCGATGGCAATGAAGTTATTGATGGCGAAGATCGCGGTGGGTGGCGATGGTCCCCCAAACACCTTCTGGGTCATCGCGTAGCCTGCCTCCTGCGTAAACGCCTGATAGTGAATCAGCGCGGGATCGATCTCTAGGTCCGCGTCCTTCAGCGCACGTTTATAACCCTCCACGCGATCGACTGCTGTTGAGACGTGCCTCGATCCGCTGAGCGCGGCGATCCTGCGATGTCCCAACTCGATCAGGTGGTGAGTTAGCGCGCGCGCGCCCTTTACGGAATCGCAGCGGACCGAATTGATCTTCCCGAAGACTCTACGATCCATAACGACGAGTGGGGTCCCCTGTTTTTGAATCAACGATATTGGATCCGTGGAGTTCGAACTGGGTACTAACAGAAACCCATCTACCTGTTTTTGAAGGAGGACGCGGACGTACTTGTTTTCCTCCTCTCTTGATTCGTCGGTATTGCACAGGATGACGTTAAAGCCGTGCTCATCTGCCTCGTCCTCCACGCCCCGAGCGACGGTGGTCCAAAACGGGTTGGTGATGTCGGTCAGGATAAGGCCGATAGTGTTGGTTTTGTTGGAGCGGAAACTGGAAGCCAGACGGTTAGGCACATATCCCAATGCGTCGATGGCCGCCTCGACACGCTGTCGGGTTGTGTCACTGACGTTGTCTGCATGGTTGATAACGCGCGATACGGTAATAGGTGCGACGCCTGCTTGCTTAGCAACATCTCGGATTGTGACCATAGAGGCTTCCTTTTCTGTCTTGATGGTACCGGTACCATTATATCGTTAGTCATCGATTGTGTCAAGTCTGTGCATTTCGGATTTTGCCTGGCGAAGCCGGAGATTGCGGGAAAAGGAAATCACTTGTCCTCCTCCTTGGAGCGAGAATGGCAAGGCTTTGTGGGCTTGCGTTCGAGGGATGAGGGACTACACTGTGGGGAGACCTCTTGACGTAATGACGGGCTGCCGGCGACTGCCGGGCTTACCTTAAAGGAGTTTGCGTGAATGTTCAGATTGATCGGTGGGCTTGTGGCTGTTGTACTGGGTTTGTGGATTGTTCTGCATCTGGTTCAGGCTGCGATCTCCAGAGCCAAGGATCGTCGGACGTTCGTGGTCGGTCACCGGGGTGCGGCGGGATTGGCACCGGAGAATACCATACCGGCGATTGAGGCCGGTATTGACCGGGGGGCGCAAGCGATTGAAGTTGACGTCCATCGCACTCAAGATGGGACGCTAGTCGTGATGCACGACGCCTCTGTGGCGCGCACCACGCAAGGACAAGGAGAGATAAGGGATCTGACTTGGGATCAGATCCAGGAGCTGGACGCCGGTCGTCATTTTTCATCCTCCTATGAGGGAACGCCCGTACCGACACTTCGTCACGTTATCGATCGCGTCTTGGGGGCGGGACGCACCTTGGTTGTAGAGGTCAAGGATCCCGCTCTCTATCCGGGTATCGCTGAGGACCTGGCCGTGCTTCTAAGCGAAGAGGTTTCGCCTGTAAGTGAGGACGTGGTCGTTATCTCGTTTGACCTGGCGTGGCTGCGCCAATTCCATGAAGTTGCCCCTGACGTAAGGCTGGGTCAACTGCACCTATGGGGTGGGCGTTGGCCCCGAGTCGGCGGCACAGTCGCCGTCGACGTCTATTGGCGGTCGGCGATTCTGGATCCAACGCTTATCTGGCGGGCTCGGCGTCGCGGATATCGCTGTTGGGTATGGACCGTCAATAGACCCTGGACCGCTCGGATGTTATGGTGGCTGGGCATTGAGGCGGTGACCACCGATTATCCCGATCGCATCCGGACCTCGAGATAGACGGCAAAGCCCGAGAATGCTTAAGACGATTGTGGTTGTTTCCTCAATTTATCCTGCTACAATCGGCCTATGCTTGACCAACTGACGGACCACGAAGGGATCGAGTGGGCGGACGGTCAACGATCGCTGATTGATGCCCCTCCCGATCAACGGATTTTTCTCAAGGGGCCGGCCGGCACCGGAAAGACAACCGCCGGTATTGGGCGGATGATCCGATTGATCGAATCCGGTCTTTCACCTCGGGAGCTTATGGTTCTCGTCCCTCAGCGGACGTTAGCTTCGCCTTATCGTGACGCGATGCGGCATCTGGTCACGTCCCTGGATGCGCCGATTCATATTGCGACCCTGGCCGGCTTGGCCCGGCGGATGATTGATCTCTTCTGGCCCCTGGTTGCGGAGGATGCGGGTTTTGGCGATCCGGATCGGCGTCCCCTCTTCCTCACGCTGGAGACGGCTCAGTACTATATGGCGCGGGTCGCTAACCCTCTTATTGAGGAGCGGGGGTACTTTGAGTCGGTGAGGATTGAGCGGAATCGGCTGTACAGTCAGATCCTTGACAATCTCAACAAGTCGGCCGTGGTCGGTTTCGCACCCTCTGAGATCGCGGCCCGATTGAAAGGTGCCTGGGTGGGGGAGCAGGCTCAGGCCCGGGTCTATGATCACGCCCAGATCTGTGCGCAACACTTCCGCGCCTACTGCTTGAAGCACAATCTCCTCGATTTTTCTCTGCAGATGTCGATGTTTGTCAACCATTTATGGCAAGCGCCTTTATGCCGCGATCATCTCCTTGAAACTTATCCCAATCTGATCGTGGACAACGTGGAGGAAGATACGCCGGTCGCCCATGATATTCTGGCGGATTGGCTGTCTGAAGCTCAGTCTGCGTTGATCATCTACGATGCGGGCGCCGGCTACCGCAGTTTTCTGGGCGCGGATCCTGAGAGCGCGCGCAAGTTGGAGACGTTGTGCGATGCGAGTCATACCTTGACGCGATCCGTTGTGATGTCGCCGGAGGTAAAGGCCCTGGGCGGAAGCCTGGCGAACTCTCTGAAGCCGCGTTCCGTGGGTGGTGAACTGGACATGAAAGACAACGTCTTCGACTGGCCCGATGACGCGGACGCCGCTTCGATCGATATCACGTCCGTGCTGCGTTTTGAGAATCAGCGCTATCACCCGCAGATGCTCACGTGGGTGGCGACGCAAGTCGACCACCTGATTCACGATCAGGGTGTCGATCCGGGACAGATTGTGATTCTTGCCCCTTTTCTGACCGATGCGCTACGTTTTACTTTGGCCCACGAGCTCGAGGATCAAGATATACCGGTTCGTTCGCATCGTCCTTCACGAGCGCTGCGTGAGGAACCTGCAACGCGAACCTTGTTGACGTTTGCGGCGTTGGGGCACCCGGACTGGCACATTGTGCCCTCGCGGTATGACGTATCCTACGCGTTTCAGCACGCGATCGCGGACCTTGATCTGATTCGGGCTCGGTTATTGGCCGAGACCGTCTACCGCCCTCAGGATCAAGAGCCTCGCGTGCTCTCTTTTGAAGGGTTGGGCCCGGAGATGCAGCAGCGGATCACCTATGCGTTGGGGGAGCGGTTTGAGACGCTGAGGACGTGGTTGGAGGCGTACGTATCGCACGAGCCCAGCGCCCTGGACTATTTCCTGGCGCGTTTGTTCGGGGAGGTACTCTCCCAACCGGGTTTTGGCTTTCACGACGACCTGGATGCCGGTCGGATCGCGGCGACGTTGGTGGAATCGGTGCGTAAATTCCGGTGGATATCCCGCGACCTGCCCGAGGATAGGCCGTTAGGCCAGGAGTATTTGACGATGGTCCGGGATGGCGTGATCGCCGCGCAGTACCTGGCTCCCTGGAAAGATCGGGATGAGGATGCCGTACTTCTTGCTCCCGCTTATACGTTCCTTCTCAGCAATCAGCCGGTGGAGGTTCAGTTCTGGCTTAACGTGGGGGGGAGCGGATGGTGGGAGCGGCTCTACCAACCCTTGACACACCCCGTTGTCCTGAGCCGGCGCTGGTCCGAGGGCCAGCTCTGGACGGATGCTGAGGAGTACGCGCTGCGCCAGCATACGATGGGACGCCTCGTGCTTGGATTGATCCGGCGCTGTCGGCTAGCCGTCTATCTGGGGCTTAGCGAGCTGGGGGAGCAGGGATTTGAGCAGGAAGGCGCTCTGCTTCAGGCGATCCAGCGGGTGTTAAGACGCGCATAATGAACACCTCGTTTCACGAGATTCACGCATGGCTTAAAGGAGATCATTGACGATGTCGCATTCAGCAAAGCCCGATGTAGCGTTTGATACGTTCTACCGTTACGAGGATTTAACGCGGATTGTCCATCAGTACGCAGACGCGTATCCTCAACTCGTGCAGGTGGAGAGTATCGGTCAGAGTTTTGAAGGTCGGGACATCTGGCTTCTGACTCTCACGAATGTTAATTCGGGATCCGACATGGAGAAACCGGCATTCTGGATCGACGGGAACATCCACGCAACCGAGCTTTCGGCGTCGACCGCCTGTCTCTATTTTGTAGATTACCTCGTTACCCGGTATGGGGAGGACGCCTCCATCACTCACCTTCTCGACACGCGAGATTACTACATCGTACCCCGAGTCAATCCGGATGGTGCGGAGTTGGCCCTGGCGGATGAGCCTAAGTACATCCGATCGAGCATCCGGCCTTATCCCTATGACGATGAGCCCCTGGAGGGACTCATCCGGGGGGATATCGATGGGGATGGGCGGATGCTGGCCATGCGAATCCCCGATCCTAATGGGGCCTGGAAGTTAAGCGAGAAAGATCCCCGGCTTATGGTGCGGCGCGAGCCGACAGAGCATGGCGGTACCTACTACCGAATGCTTCCGGAAGGGACCCTGGAGGACGACGCCTGGGATGGTGTGACCCTCAAGATCCAGCCCCATAAGGAGCGACTGGATCTGAACCGGAACTTCCCCGAGCACTGGCGGCAGGAGTTTGAGCAAAAGGGAGCCGGCCCGTATCCCACGTCCGAGAATGAGGTGCGTGCGCTGGTGCATTTCATCGCCAAGCACCCAAACATCACTGGGGGGGTCGCCTTTCATACCTACAGTGGCGTGTTACTGCGCCCGTATGACGACCGCGAGGACGAGGCATTCCCTGTGGAGGATCTCTGGACCTACGAGACCATCGGGGAGAAGGGCACGGAGATCACGGGATATCCGAATATCTCGGTCTATCACGATTTTCGCTATCATCCCAAGCAGATTGTCACCGGGGGATTTGACACCTGGCTTTACGAGCAGATGGGGGCGTTTGCCTGGACCGTTGAGATCTGGAGCCCGCAGCGCCAAGCGGGTATCGAGGATTACAAGTTTATCGACTGGTACCGCAAGCACCCGGTCGAAGATGATCTAAAAATGCTCCGTTGGAGTGATGAGGCGCTGGACGGTAAGGGCTACGTCTCCTGGTATCCCTTTGAGCATCCGCAACTGGGCCAGATCGAACTCGGTGGGTGGGACGTGATGTACGCTTTTCGCAATCCTCCGCCGGATCATCTGGAGGATGAAGTCGCGCGCTTCCCGGAGTGGCTAACCTGGTGCGCCTTGATCTCCCCGAAGCTTGAGGTATTTGAGGCCCGTGCGAAGGCATTGGGTGAGGATACTTATTGGGTGCGACTCGTCGTGCACAACACCGGCTGGCTTCCCACCTATGGGACCAAGAAAGCGGTCGAGCGAAAGCTCATTCGTGGGATCGTCTGTGAGATCGAGCTTCCCGATGGTGCGACGTTGGAGACCGGTAAAGCGCGTGATGAATTGGGTCAGCTTGAGGGACGGGCGTACAAGGGGGCATTTCCAGATTACGATGATGAGACCGAGGACCGGCTCAAGGTCGAGTGGGTCGTCCACGCGCTGGAGGGTGGGAGTGTCAAACTCACAGCCAGGCATGAGCGGGCCGGTATTGTACGCGCTGAGGTAACCTTATAGGATCCGTACGTTGAACAATCTTGGCAGGGCGTTTTTGAAGAACGGAGGATTGTCTGTCTTTCATAAGGCTATTTTGTGGAGTCGAGGATGACGGCGTTTAAGCCCAGGCCGAAGCAGCAAGCGGTCCTCGCCTATAACGGCGGGCGGATGGGCGTCTCTGCCGTACCGGGCAGCGGCAAGACCTGGACGCTTTCTCTCTTAGCGGCCAAGCTGGTCGCTGAGTTTGACCTGAAGGACGATCAGGAAGTTCTGGTGGTCACGTTGGTCAACTCGGCGGTGGACAACTTTGCCGGCCGCGTGGGAAGCTTTGTCCAGGCGCGCGGATTGCTTCCTGGCGTGGGCTACCGCGTGCGAACCCTCCACGGTTTGGCTCACGACATCGTGCGGGAGCGGCCCGGATTGGTAGGCTTGTCGGATGACTTCAATATCCTGGACGAAATGGCGTCCCAGGATGTGCTCCGGGACGCCGCCCTTGCCTGGATGCGCAACCATCCTGATGTGGCTCCCTCCTTCCTGGCGGCCGACCTGGAGCAACGGAAGATGGAATGGGTGCAGCAGGAGCGGTGGCCTGACCTGGTTGTCAGAATCTCCTCGGCGTTTATCAAACTTGCCAAGGATCTGCAATTGACCCCAGCCGAACTTCGCTACCAGCTTGAGGGCTTTTCGGCCTCACTCCCTCTGTTGGAGATGGGAACGGAGGTCTACGCTGATTACCAACGCTCTCTGGCCTACCGGGGGGCCGTCGATTTTGACGACTTGATACGGCTTGCGCTGCAGGCTCTGCGTCTGGATCCGGCGTTTCTCGGACGGCTGCAGCGGCGGTGGCCGTTTGTGCTGGAGGACGAGGCCCAGGACAGTAGCCGTCTCCAGGAGGCGATCCTCAAGGAACTGGTCGGGGAGGACGGCAATTGGGTCCGAGTGGGAGATACAAATCAGGCGATCTATGAGACCTTTACGACGGCCAGCCCGCGGTACCTGCGGGACTTCCTCGACCGCCCGGACGTCAAACCCCGCACGCTGCCTAACTCCGGTCGCTCGATGCAGAGCATCATCGATCTGGCAAATGCTTTGATCCGTTGGACGATGTCCGATCATCCGGTGCCGTCCATTCAGGATGCGCTCAGCCGTCCCTTTATCCAACCGACTCCGCCCGGTGACCCACAACCCAACCCTTCGGACACCCCCCGCAAGGTTCATCTTAGCACCCGAGCGTACACCCCGAAGGGGGAATTGGAGGCCGTCGTCGCGTCGCTGGCGCGTTGGCTGCCCGAGCATCAGGACAAGACCGTGGCGGTCCTCGTGCCCCGAAATCACCGGGGCAGCGAGGTGGTGAACGCCCTCCAGGAGATGGGGCTTGCCTATCACGAACTGCTGAGAAGCAGCCGACAGACCCGTGAGGCTGCTGGGGTTCTGGGCAACGTGCTGCGCTATCTGGCTGACCCGACGTCCGCATCCAAATTGGCCCGTATTTTCCGCGTGTGGCTCCGGCACACACGCGAGGATGAGGAGACGGACCGCAAGGTCCGCGATGTGGCCAAGCTTATTCGCCGCTGCGATCACGTGGAGGATTACCTCTGGCCCAGAGCTGGGCGGAGCTGGCTCCAGGATGAGGTGGGTGAGCAGGATGTCTCCGAGTGGGGCAGGGAGCACCTGACGGCGTTCCGAGACCTGGTCCGGAAGTGGCATGCCAGCACGGTTCTGCCGATCGATCAACTGATTTTGACGTTGGCGCAAGATCTTTTCCAAGCGCCGGCGGATCTCGCGGTCGCGCACAAGCTGGCGGTCGTGTTACGCCAGACGGCGAACCTTCACCCGCAGTGGCAGTTACCGGAGCTGACGGAGGAGTTGGCAACCATCGCGCGCAATCAACGGAGGTTTCTCGGATTTGCCGACGACGACAGTGGGTTTGACCCGGATGCGTATCGCGGTCAGGTCGTAGTGACGACCATTCACCGGGCAAAAGGGTTGGAGTGGGATCGGGTGTATCTGATGTCGGTCAATGATTACAGCTTTCCATCGGCTCAGCCTCAGGATCAGTTCATATCGGAGCCCTGGTACGTTCGCGATCGGCTGAACCTTGAAGCCGAGGTGCTGGCTCAGTTACAGGCACTGCACGAAGACCCGGCGCTTTTTCTCTACGACGAAGGGTCTGCGACGGTGGAGGCCCGGTACGATTACGCGGCTGAGCGGCTGCGGTTGCTGTATGTGGGTATCACCCGGGCCCGAAGCGCCCTGTCCATAACGTGGAACACCGGACGTCGGGGTAACGCGCAGCCTGCTGTGCCCTTCATCGCTTTGCAGACGTGGTGGGAGTCACACAGACAGAACGTCTGGGATGAGGAGATCCGCGATGTTGCCTGAGGACTTCACGCTTAGCCAGGTCAGCCTTCAGGATTTCGTCGACTGCCGGCGCAGGTTCAAGCTCCGTTATCTTATGCGTGTTCGGTGGCCGGCTGCCGAGTCCGAACCTATTGAGGAGCAGGAGCGGCGTATGCAGCGTGGCGCTGATTTTCACCGGCTCATTCAACAACATCTCCTTGGAATTTCCGAGGAGAGACTCACGGCGTCGATTGACGACCCGGCACTGGCGCAGTTATGGCAGCACTATCTGGACTTCCGTCCGATCGATCAAGCTGCGGCCTCTCACGCCTACAAGACGTATCCGGAGATCACCCTGATGACGTCACTAAACGGACGTCGATTGATGGCCAAGTACGATGTGATTGTGGCTGTGGAGCGTGGAGAGATTGTGATCTTTGATTGGAAGACGTCGAAGCATCGCTACGAATCGGATCAAGCCGAAGAGCGGTTGCAGACGCGGGTTTATCGCTCTGTGGTGGTCCGCGCTGGGGTGCGACTCATGACTGATGATACGGTATCCCCTGATAAGGTGACGATGGTCTACTGGTTTGCCCACCATCCCGCGGCCCCCGTTCGCTTACCCTACAGCCGGGTGGACTACGAGAGGGATCTCGATTATCTTCAGACGCTCATCGCGCAGATCGAAACTGCGACGGACGTTGATGCCGAAGCCGGTGCGGATGAATCGGCGTTCCCTAAGACTGAGAATGCATTCCTATGCCGCTATTGTCCGTTTCGATCTTACTGCGGGCGTGGGATTGAGGCCGGGGATATCGATGAGCAGGATCTCGCTTTGGAACTTGAGGAAACGGAGCCGACATCGAATTTCGATTTTGATTTCGATCAGATTGCCGAGGTTGAGTTCTGATATCGGCGCGTGATGGGCGTATGATCGTTACGTGCTGCCCGATGTTGAAGACCTGTAAGTTTGTCCGTGTAGGTGCTTGTATATCCGAGCGCTCTGAGTACAATTCAGGTTACCGAGTTGGATAGAAAACGAAGAAGGAGTATTCGATCATGGATCGATTAGATCTGTTGCGGAAGGTCAGCATCCCGGGCACGACCAAGGTGGCGCTGATGGTATTGGATGGGGTCGGGGGGATGCCGGGTCCGGAGGGGCTGACCGAACTGGAGGCTGCGGAGACTCCCAATTTTGATGCGCTCGCTGAGCGCTCGATCACCGGATTGACGACGCCGGTCCGGCCGGGGATCACGCCGGGCAGCGGCCCCGGACACGTGGGCTTGTTTGGGTACGATCCTGTGGATTGGGAAATCGGGCGAGGTGTGCTTGAGGCGTTAGGGATCGATTTCGATCTGGGGCCCAATGACCTCGCAGCGCGCGGTAATTTCGCCACCGTGGATGAGGAAGGCAATATCCTCGACCGTCGAGCCGGACGCATCCCCACGGAAGAGGGGGCGCGGTTGGTCGAGAAGCTCAGGAAGATCGAACTCCCCGGCGTTGAGGTGTTTGTTGAGGTCGTCAAAGAGTACCGGTTCGTCCTGGTGCTTCGAGGTGAAGGACTAGCCGATGGTCTCACCGAGACCGACCCCCAGCGCACCGGGGTTCCCCCTATGCCCGTGGAAGCCCTGCGACCTGAAGCAGAGCAGTCGGCGGCGCTGGTCAATGAGTGGCTCCGGAAGGCGCGTGAGATGTTAGCGGATGAGCCGAAGGCCAATAGCATGAACTTGCGTGGCATTGCCAAGGTGCCTCCGATTCCCAAGATGAATGACATTTACAATATGAAACTGGGAGCCATTGCTACCTATCCTATGTATCGCGGGATTGGGCGATTGGTAGGGATGGACGTACTTGAGACCGGGGACACGATCGCCAGTGAGATTGAGACGCTCAGACGTTTCTGGGACGACTACGATTTCTTCTTCTTCCACGTGAAGAAGACAGACAGCTATGGCGAGGACGGTAACTTCGAAAACAAAGTGCACGTGATCGAGGAGGCGGACGAGGCTCTCCAAGATATTCTGGCCTTGGAGCCCGACGTTATCGTCATCACCGGCGATCACAGCACGCCGTGTGCACTCAAGTCCCACTCCTGGCATGAAGTGCCTGTTATCCTCTGGTCCCATCACATTCGGCCGGATACCGTCAAGACCTTTGGCGAGCGCGCTGTGATGGCGGGCGGACTTGGCCACGTGCGTCACTTTGACCTGGTACCTTTGATGATGGCGAACGCCGGACGTTTCACGAAGTTCGGGGCTTAGGGCGGAACGCTCAACAACATTTTGAGCTTCGGTTGAAGCCGCTTTCGGCTTGCCTTCGTCGAACGTTGTCAAGCCGGTAGTCCTTAGCTTTTGTTCGGTTGCCCCGTGGGAGTTGGGTTTCAAAGCCGCCAGTAGGTACGCCTGCTGGCGGCTTTTGATCTTTGGCCGTACCTTTGAGGAGGGATGCGTTGGGGACAAATACATTATCCGGTCTGCCGTGGACTGAAGCGCAGCCTGTCACCGTTCCTGAGCGGCTTCAGCATTACGTGGAAGGACATCCCCTGGTCGGCCAGATCCTTGTTCGTCGTGGGTTTCGCTCTATTGAGGAAGCCCGTCCCTTTTTGGAGGCCGACGCGTATACGCCCACCCCGGCTTCTGCTCTGCAGGGGATCGATCAAGCTGTCGATCGGATCCGAACTGCGATCGCGGATGAGGAGCCTATCTGCGTATGGGGCGACTTCGACGTTGATGGGCAGACGGCGACGACCATTCTCGTCTCAACCCTGCGGGATCTTGGGGCTGAGGTTTGGTATCATATTCCGGTTCGGAATATCGAATCCCACGGGATTCAGGTCCCCTGGCTTGAGGAGGAGTTAGATCGCGGCGCGCGCTTAATCCTCTCATGCGACACCGGGATTGATGCCCACGAAGCTGTGACCTATGCGAAGACTCGGGACGTGGATGTCATCATCACCGATCACCACGAGCTTCCGGAAACGCTCCCCGATGCCGATGTGATCATTAATCCCCATCTCGGCCCCCCGGATCATCCCCTGGCAACCCTGCCGGGCGCGGGGGTCGCGTTCAAGCTGGCCGAAGCCCTTTACGCACGATTGAGGACTCCTGAGCGGACGGCGAATCTACTGGATCTTGTGGCCCTGGGGATTGTGGCCGACGTTGCACGCCTTCAGGGTGACGCACGATATTTGTTGCAGCGAGGGCTTGATGCGCTTCGGCGAACCTCCCGACTGGGGCTTCAGACGTTGATGAAGCTGGCGGATATCGAACCGGACTTGCTCGACGAGACCGATATCGGGTTTGGCATTGCGCCTAGGTTGAACGCGGTGGGCCGATTGGCCGATGCAGGGATCGTCGTCGAGTTCTTGACGACGGATGACCTCACGCAGGCCAGAATTTTAGCATCACAGTTGGAATCGTTGAACAAACGCCGCCGGATGCTATGTGACCAGCACTTTGAGGAGGCGAAGCAATATATCCACGACGATCCAGCGATGCTGGATGGGGCGGCCTTGGTTCTTTCGGACCCTGATTGGCATCCGGGCGTCATTGGCATTGTGGCTAATCGGATTGCGGAGCTCTACCAACGTCCTACGGTGATGATTTCGGCACCCTCTGGAGAGGTCGCAAGGGGCTCAGCGCGATCACTGCCCGGATGTCACATCACGGAAGCGATTGCCACTCAAGCTGAGCTTTTGGAGGGCTTTGGGGGCCATGCTATGGCCGCCGGATTGGCGATTAAACCTGAGCGCATTTCCTCATTTGCACGAGGTCTATCTCGAGCTGTAAGGGACCAACTTGCCGAATCTGAGGTTGAGGCTGCGATCGAGATCGACGGTGAAATTCCTCTCGAAGCGTTGTCACTTGGATTGGTCTCTGATTTCGAGCGGCTGGCCCCCTTTGGGCCGGGCAATCCCCAGCCGATTCTGATGGTGAAGGACGTCAAAGTGACCAGCACCCGCAAGCTAGGTCGGAACGGTGCCCATCTTCGCCTGCAGATTGAGAATCAGGGTGGTTGTGCGATTCCGGTCTTCTGGTGGAGTTGGCGGGGCGCTAAGGTGCCTGATGGCGTCTTTGACCTCGCTTATCGAATCCGGCGCAATGTTTTTAACGGCAAGGTCGAGCTGCAGGTTGAATGGGTGGACGGACGCGTACCGGTGAGAGCGAAGTCCGTGGCTGCACCGAGGGCTATCGACGTCGAAGTCGTTGAAAGGGCGTGGGTCGCCGATAGACTCGATCCGGGTGGCGAGGTCGAGGTTTGGCGTGAGGGGCCGAGGAGAGACGGTCCGGCGGGCGGCGACCGCTACTCGCTGGAGCCTGCTAAAACTCTCGTGATCTGGACGTTACCTTCGAGTGTTGACGAGCTCACGCGCGTTCTTAAGCGAGTGAAACCGACCACTGTCTGGATTGTTGGCGAGAATCCAGGGACGGACGATCCCCAGCAATTTTTGCAACGTCTGGGCGGACTTGTCAAGTATGTGCTTTCGAAACGGGAGGGTGAGGTGCAGATTGAGGCTCTGGCATCGGCGATGGCCCATCGTGAAGTCACCATCCGGCTGGCATTAAATTGGTTGGAGGCGAAGGGGGACGTGAAATGGGAGGAGGTCTGGGATGGCATCCGGCTGTCGGCTGCAAGCAGGCCGGACGCCGAACGACAGCGGGAATGCCTCACTCAATTGAAAACTTTGCTTGAGGAGACGCGCCGCTATCGCACCTACCTGGGTGAGGATCGTACCCGTCTCAAGCGACAGGTTGAGCAGATTGTTGAGACTGTGAGGGATTCCCCTTGACAAGTGGGAGAGAGGTGATAGAATCTTCGCTCGTGCCTGGGGGGCAGGTAGCAGGCACCCGGTTAAGGGCGAGGGGAGATCCCGTAGCGGATGATGAGACGGGACAACGAACCAAGGAAAAAGCTGAAAAGGCCCTTGACAAGAAAAGAGGGTGTGATATACTCTAGCCTCGTGCTGGGGAGCGGGCAGGACAAAGCCTCTCCGGGGGGACCTTAACGCAAGGACTTGAGACGAAAGACAGATGCAGGATCTGTGAGTACCGAGAGGGCGACCGTCGCGCGGACAGCGGCAGACGGCACCGGAGACGGCCTTGACAG